>CAXIAD010000050.1:0-21604 GCA_964021645.1 uncultured Cognatishimia sp.
AACTGTGTTGTGAATCTAGTTTACTTTCAAATACTTGAACTAATTCGTTTACTCATCTTTTGACGCCAAATTTCCCAACACAAACAAGTGGGCGGCTTTAGCTGTCCATTTTCAAGGCGCTAATAAACGCCTCTTGGGGGATATCCACCTTACCGAATTGGCGCATCTTTTTCTTACCCGCTTTCTGCTTTTCTAGCAGTTTCTTTTTACGGGTCGCATCGCCGCCGTAACATTTGGCGGTCACGTCTTTGCGCATGGCCGATAGGGTCTCGCGGGCAATGACTTTGCCGCCGATGGCCGCTTGGATCGGGATTTTGAACATGTGGCGGGGGATCAGGTCCTTGAGCTTTTCGACCATGGCACGGCCGCGCGCATCAGCACGATCCCGGTGGACCATGGTGGAGAGCGCATCCACGGGTTCGTCATTCACAAGGATCGACATTTTCACGAGGTAATCCTCGCGGTAGCCGATCATTTGATAGTCAAAGGAGGCGTAGCCCTTGGTGACGGATTTCAGGCGGTCGTAGAAATCAAACACCACCTCGTTGAGGGGCAGATCATAGACAACCATGGCGCGCGCACCTGCATAGGTGAGATCCATCTGGATGCCGCGGCGGTCTTGGCAGAGTTTGAGGACATCGCCGAGGTATTCGTCGGGCACAAGGATCGTGGCCTTAATGCGCGGCTCCTCCAGGTGGTCAACATGGGTGAGGTCGGGCATGTCGGCGGGGTTGTGCAGCTGCATCAGGGTGCCGTCGCGCATGTGGATATCGTAGATAACCGAGGGGGCCGTGGTGATGAGGTCGATGTTATACTCACGCTCAATGCGGTCGCGGATCACCTCTAGGTGCAGCAGGCCAAGGAAGCCGCAGCGGAAGCCAAAGCCAAGGGCGGCGGAGGTTTCCATTTCGTAGCTGAAGGAGGCGTCATTGAGGGCGAGTTTTTCGATGCTGTCGCGCAGTTCCTCAAATTCGGCAGAATCCACGGGGAAGAGGCCACAGAAAACCACGGGCTGTGCGGGTTTAAAGCCGGGGAGCGCGTCGGTGGTGCCCTTTTTCTCATGGGTAATGGTGTCGCCGACACGGGTGTCGCGGACCTGTTTGATCGACGCGGTGAGAAAGCCGATTTCGCCGGGGCCGAGTTCGTCGATCATGTCCATCTGCGGGCGGAAGACACCGATGCGGTCCACGTGGTGGGTGGAGTCGTTGGAGAGCATTTTGATACGCTCGCCCTTTTTCAACACGCCGTCCATGATGCGGACCAGAACGATCACGCCGAGGTAGCTATCGTACCAACTATCGACCAGCATCGCCTTGAGCGGGGCATCGCGGGTGCCTGTCGGGGCGGGCAGTTCTTTGACGATCGCCTCGAGCGTGGCGTGGATGCCCTGCCCGGTTTTAGCGGAAACCTGAATGGCGCCTGTGGCCTCGATGCCAATGACATCCTCGATCTGTTCGGCGACGCGGTCGCAATCGCTGGCAGGCAGGTCGATCTTGTTGAGGATCGGCACGATCTCGTGGTCGGCCTCCATCGCGTGATAGACATTGGCGAGGGTCTGCGCCTCGACGCCTTGGGTGCTGTCGACAACCAGCAGAGAGCCTTCGACCGCGCGCATGGAACGGGAGACCTCATAGGCGAAATCGACGTGACCGGGGGTGTCAATGAGGTTGAGCACATAGGTCTCGCCATCATCGGCCTTGTAATCAATACGCACGGTATTGGCTTTGATAGTGATGCCGCGCTCGCGCTCGATGTCCATGGTGTCGAGAAGCTGCGCTTGCATATCCCGATCAGCCACTGTGCCGGTCTCTTGGATGAGCCGGTCAGCGAGGGTGGATTTACCGTGGTCGATGTGAGCGACGATGGAGAAATTGCGGATTTTGGATAGCTCTGTCATGAAAGGGGATATGTATTGGAAATGGTGGTTGGTCAAGGTGGATTGGCACGAAGTATCTGCATAGCAAACGACACATGCCAAAAGGGTTCACATATTACTGTATATAGAGCGTAACGCATATACGGTTCCCAGCCCAAGAACGCGCCATTAAGGGCGATGGCAAACGGGGTTCTAGGCTTTCAGGTTCGCTGTAAACCGGTGTGCTATGTAAACGGTACAGATAAATTCGACCAAAATACTTTTACCAGTTCTTTCCTATGGGCGTTTGCTCTCGTCTTTACGGCGCATGGAAACATGACACTTTCTAGCTGCGCTCGTAATTTGTCCCCCGATTTGTAGTTTGAAGATCTTCGGTTCTCGTTGTCGAAATAGGCATATTGGTCAGATACATCTCTTTCGGCCATCATCTGCACCACCGAATTTGGTTCCAACCTTACAAGCGCTAGGGTTTTTTGGTACTTAAGTGACTCGGCTTTAGCTCCTGCCTCATCAAATTCAATTGCCCAACCGTAAAAAAGGTTTGCGGCATCACTGGCACGCGTTAACTTTATTCCATGTAGCTTTCCGTTACTGGCCTCAACACAAACGGGAAACTCCGAATTATTATGAACTTCAACCGTCGCCTTTATTGTCATGTCTTTGATGCGAGGTTTTTGTAATATCCGAAGCGTTACAGATATATCATCGAGGGTCGGAAGTGGGTCTTTCGGTGTGACGCACCCCGTTGTGAGCAGTGCCATTGCACCCCCGAAAACAACACCCAATTTTAATTTTGATGACCACATAAATGCAACCTTAAATACACACGCGTCTGACGCATGCTGCCTAAGAGCTAGTACATAAAAAGCACGTAGTCCAATGGTTCCGCGAACTTAAAAGCCGATATTCTAAGGCACCATCCTTGGAATATGACCAATAAAATCACCCTGAACCAATGGCTTTGATTTTGGCGTGAGAGGTATAAGTGATTGATATCGGGAGCAGGCAGCAAGCATTCTCGTTAGGGGGAAAAATTGGCGCGGCTTCCCCCCTGTGAAATATGTGGATTGTGTGACTCTGAAATGACACATCGGCAACGAATGTCCTATTTCCCCTCTCTCTCAAGTTGACTTGACCGGATCAGTCAGCGAAAAGGACCGCAATAGGCTATCAGGCAAAGCAGAGCAAATATTATGAAACAGATGACTTTGGCCGCTGCGGCGGCATTTATCGCCATTTCCGGTACGGCAATGGCAGACGACAGCTGGACTGGCCCATACGCCGGTTTGAACGTCAGTGCCGGAACTTTTAACGGCAATACACTGGCCCTTGCGGATCGGGACGTCACAGAATTTGGTGTTCACTTCGGTTACCAGCATGATTTCGGCGCCCTTGTTCTGGGTGTCGAGGCACAGATTGATCGTGTTGACGGTTTCCTGACTACAGCAGGCGACGCGAAAACAATCAAACTGCGCGCGGGTTACGACATGGGCAAATTCCAGCCTTACGCGATTCTTGCGAGCCGTGACGTAGATGACAACAACGGCAATGCCGTTGACGGCATGGGTATCGGTTTGGGCGTTGAATACAAGATGCGCAACAACCTGCGCCTTGGCGGTGAGTTCATGAGCTTTCAAGATCTGGACGACGGTGCTGCAATCAACGCCGAATCAAAAATCTTCTCTATGCGTCTGACTTACGGCTTCTAAGCCCGTAACATCGCATGACGAATTAAACAGGGGCCCATTGTGTGGCCCCTGTTTTCGTTTCGGGGTTTGGATTGGGGTATGTGTCGTGGTTTGGGATGGTGATCGCGCTAGGCCTGTCTTAGGCGCCATGCGCCAAGAGTTGAAATCACGGCCATAAGAGCGGCGGTGAGCAGGCATAGGGGGAGGCCCCCGGCCTGAAAGCTAAGACCCGAAAGTAAGGTTCCAAGCAAGCGGCCCGCGGCGTTGGACATGTAGTAAAACCCCACATCCATTGTAACGCGCGCGTCTGTTGTGAAGGCGAGGATCAGGTAGCTGTGCAGCGATGAATTCACCGCAAAGACAAAGCCAAAGACCAGCAGTCCCGCGACCATAATCATGGGCAATGCGGGGGGGCTGGCCCATGCGATGGTTGCCAATATCAGCGGTATCAGCGTCAGCAGCGCGGCCCATTGCGCGGCGGATTGGGTTATCTCTGTCAGGGATTTATGCTTTGCGCGCAATAGCTTGGGTGCAAGTGTTTGCACCAGCCCATAAAAGATTATCCAGAGCGCCATAAAGCTGCCAATGAGGAAAAAGGTGGCACGGTTGCCCTCAGGTGTGCCATCACTAAGGGTGGCGTAGAAATAGACCGGGATGCCGACAACGAACCACACATCGCGCGCGCCAAACAGGAACATTCGGGCAAAGGACAGCCGGTTGATCTTGGCATCAGTTGAGAGGATATGGCTGAATTTTGCGGATTTTGCGCCCTGAGGCAGACCCTTGGGCATAAAGGCGATGATTGCAGCAAGGATCATGCCAAGCGTGGCAGCCATAAACAGCAGCGCGGTTTGAAACCCTGCCAGCCCAAGCAGTGCGGCACCTAGCAGAAAGCCCAGACCTTTCACCGCGTTTTTGCTACCTGTCAGGATTGCCACCCAGCGAAAGAGACCGCCCTGCCCCTTGGGTGCGAGCAATTTGACCGCAGATTTGGCCGACATTTTAGCGAGGTCTTTGGCGACACCTGACAAGGCCTGAACCGCCATGACAAAGATGACCGAAGTGGATTGCGCCCAAGCGGGATCAAGCTGTGTAAGCGCCAAAAGGGCCGCCACCTGAAGGCCTAGCCCTGCATATAGCGTGGAGGTCAGCCCGAACCGCGCGGCAATCCAGCCGGCGGAAAGGTTGGTGACCATGCCCATCGCCTCATACAACACAAAGAGATAGGCCAATTGCAGGGGCGAAAACCCCAAAGTGTGAAAATGCAGCAGCACCAGCATACGCAGTGCGCCATCGGTCAACATAAAGGCCCAATAGGCCGCAGTGACGGTGACATAGGCCGCTAGGCCTTGGGGTTTGGTCTGTTGCATATTCTCGCGCCTAGAGGCCGCGCATGACCATGTTGGCAACATCAGCCAATCGGCAGACATAGCCCCATTCATTGTCATACCAAGCGTAGATTTTTACCTGTCGGCCATTCACAACCATGGTGCAGGGCGCATCAATGATCGTGCTGCGGGCATCATTGGTATAATCGCAACTGACCAGCGGGCGGGTCTCATAGCCTAGGATGCCGTTAAGGGTGGTTTCCGCAGCCTTGGCGAAAAAACCGTTCACCTCCTCGACGGTGGTGTCGCGTTTGACGTCGAACACGATATCGGTGAGCGAGGCATTCAGCAGCGGAACCCGCACGGCGTGACCGTCAATGCGCCCCTCAAGATCGGGGAAAATTTGCACAATCGCCTTGGCCGATCCGGTGGTGGTGGGGATCAGGGAATTCAGCGCAGAACGCGCGCGGCGCGGGTCTTTGTGGGCCTTGTCAACGATGGTTTGCGTGTTGGTCACGTCATGGATGGTGGTAAAACTGGCCTGCTCAATGCCTAGGGTATCACGGATCACCTGAACCACGGGGGCGATGCAATTGGTGGTGCAGCTGGCAGCCGTTATGATGCGGTGTTGATCTGGCTGATAGTCGTGGTGATTAACGCCGTAAACGATATTAAGGGCCTCGTCGGTTTTGACGGGGGCGGAGACGACGATTTTCTGCACGCCTTGGTCAAAGAAGGGTTGCAGCGCCTCGGTGGTTTTAAAATGGCCTGAGCATTCGATGACCAGATCAACCCCGAGATCGCGCAGGGGTAAATCTGCGGGATCACGCAGGGCTGCAAAATGCGTGGTATGATCGTTGATGGTAAAACTGTCATCAGTATGGGTGATTGCGGCGGGCCATCGGCCATGCACGGTATCAAATTCCAACAGCAAGGCGTGGGTTTCGGCGGTGCCTGCGGGATCATTGATCAGCACGATATTCTCGCCCAACCCCTGATCAAATAAGCGGCGCACCAACAGTTTTCCCATGCGGCCAAGGCCATTGATTGCGATTTTTGTCATTGCCGGACGCTCCGTCTTAAATGCGGGGAATGGGGAAACACCCTGCGCCACAATGCGGTTTAACCCGCAGCGAACAAGGTGCGAATACTGAGTTTGGGACTGAGGGAAGAGATGCAGCCATACATCGGCAATAGTGGAAATACCGATGTTGCGTCAACCGGAATGGGCCACTGGTTTGATGAAGTTTTTGTAACAAGAGGGGGGGGGGTGGCCTGCCCTTACCTTGGGAAGGCTCCCCCTTTGCGCAAGGTGGTGGCAAGACGCTCAATAGCAGCGCCCTGCCCTTGCGTTGGCATCCATTCCAATACACGGCAGGCTGCCATTGCATAAATGGGCCGTTCTTGCAGGTCAGCCTCGCGGCTCCAAGCAGAGCGGGTGATGGGCAGCGCATCCGAACGCGGATCATTGCAGACCAGACGACCGGGGCCGGACAAGCCCAGATGGCGCATGTCGCGTGCGACAATAACGGCAAGCCCTTCGCCAAACCAAACAGGCACCGCGCCGCGCGCCATTACCAATGAGCCAAGACGGGCCTGAAATTCGATGTGTGTCAGCTCATGCGCCACAATGGTCGCGTTATGCCCGCCGGATGAAATATGGATAAAGCTGTCGCCAAAGGCACCGCCCAAGGCGTGCGAGCCATTGGTGTCTTGTTGCCCGCCCAGACGCTGATCACAGGCATCTGTCACGCAGGCGAAAACTTTGGGTGTGCGCAGCCGTTCGGGAAAAAATGTGGCGACGCGTTGGTTGGCCAATGCCACCTCGGCCTTGAGATCGCTGATTTCCTTGGCGGTGGCGTGTTGATCAACATAGAGCGTTTCAGTGACCTTTTGCAGGCCATAACAGGAGGGGCACACATATGCGCCCGCTGCGGGAAGCCCGGTAAACAGGATCGTCACGACAGCAACCACGGCAAGAGCCGCAACTGTCATGCCCTTGTGCCAGCGTACTATAAACATCGGGGGTCTCATTACTTGAATCATAGCTGGGATATGGGCCTTGGTTGCGGAGTTCCAATGGGAGGTCACGAAAATATTGACGGTTTTTATGGGTTGAAATCTATGAATAAAAAACAGGCTCCGCGTTTGCGGAACCTGTTAGGGTTGAGCCGTCCTATTAGGGGGATTAAGCTGTGCCGTGAAGCGGTAAGTTGCGCAAAGCCAGTCGCATTTGGTAAAGTTTTTGTGCGTTTCACCAAAGCCCGGAAACGGGCTCTATCGCGAGGTGGCTAAAACACCCCAATAGGGGGGAGTGGCCGCCCTATCCCAATCGTTGGGATAAGGCGAAACACCTTAGCTTTTGAACTTCTTGATCTCACCGCTGTCAAGCCGCGCCATATAGGAGACCATTTCGCGGCGCACGATAGGTGCGAGGAAATAGAGGCCCAGAATGTTGGGAACACAGATCAGGAACACCAACGCATCAGAAATATCAAGGATCGGTCCAAGCTGTACGATACAGCCAAGTGCCACGAATGCGCAGAAAATCAGTTTATAGATTGTCTGACCAAATTCGCCCTCGCCAAAGAGGTAAGTCCAGCCCTTTAGCCCATAGTAAGACCATGAAATCATGGTTGAAAAGGCAAAGAGCAGGGCCGCAAAGGCCAATGGCAGTGGGAACCAGCTGAGTTGACGTTCAAAGGCAGCAGAAGTCATTGCAACCCCGGTAGCGCCATCAGCAAAATTGGGATCAGCAACCTGGCTGGTACCAATAACAAGCGCAGTGATCGTACAGATCACGATGGTGTCAATGAACGGCTCTAGCAAAGAGACATAGCCTTCGGTGACCGGCTCATTGGTGCGCACAGCAGCGTGGGCGATAGAGGCCGAGCCGATGCCTGCTTCGTTTGAGAAGACAGCGCGTTGAAAGCCAATGATCAAGGCACCAAGAACGCCGCCTGTGACGCCTTCGCCGGTGAATGCGCCGGTGAAGATGTTGGAAATCGCCATTGGGATCGAGGTGAAGTTCATCAGGATCACGATGATCGCAAAGAAGCAGTAAAAGATCGCCATGAACGGCACGACTTTTTCAGTCACGCGGGCGATGGATTTGATACCGCCGATGATGACTGCAAACACCACGCCTGCGAGGATCAGACCGACAGCCCAGCCGTAGCCATCCAATGCGCCACCAGCAACCGTATTCAGCTGCACATAGGCCTGATTGGATTGGAACATATTACCGATGCCCAAAGCGCCGACAAAGATACCAATGGCATAAAATGTCCCCATGAAACGCCCAAAGCCCGCCATGCCGCGGTCCTCAAAGCCTTTGCGCAGGTAATACATTGGACCACCGGAAACCGAACCGTCCGCGTTTTCCTGCCGGTATTTCACACCAAGCGTACATTCCACAAACTTGGTGGACATGCCCAAAAAGCCAGCAACGATAAGCCAGAAGGTCGCCCCTGCCCCACCGATGGTGACCGCAATCGCGACGCCGCCGATGTTACCAATGCCCACAGTGCCAGAAACGGCAGTGGCCAGCGCCTGAAAGTGGCTAACCTCGCCTGCGCTATTGGGGTCGGAATAATCGCCGCGTACCAACTGAATGGCGTGTTTGAAACCGCGCAGGTTCACAAACCCCATATAGAAGGTAAAGAACACAGCCCCGACCACAAGCCAAAGCACCACAATCGGCAGACCTGCACCAAAGACGGTGATTTTGAAGAACACAATCTGCCCGATCAGGGTCGCGATCGGCGCAGTTACATTGTTGATTGATTCGTCGATCCCGGCCTGTGCGGGTAAGCACAGCAGCACAAGAGCGATGAGAGAAGATATGAAGCGCAACATCGGCACCTCCCTATTTTGTCAATTAAATCCGCAAGTGATTAACCATTGGTGTCCCTATGGGACATTGTGGCCTGCGTCCCTATGGGACGACCATCACCGGCACAGTAGCTGTTTGGATCAGATTGCCAGCAACACTGCCAAAGAGCAGTGATTTCAGCCCGGATTGTCCCCGGCGTCCGATGACGATCTGAGCGGCCTTTTGCTCTGTGGCGATGCTATTGATGGTTTCAGCCGGAGGGCCGTGCATCACAACGCTATCGCAGCTAATGCCGGATGCTTTCAGCGATTTCAGCGCTGGTTCAACCACAGAACCATGGGCGCGTTCGATCTCTGACTCGCGGCGCGTGTGGCGCTGAGCGTTTTCTTCGGGCGTGTTGAAGCTGTAGGGTGACCATTCGATCACATAGGCAACAACCACCTTGGCGCCGCTTGCCTTGGCGCGGTTTGAGACGTGTTCCAAAGCCCGTTCGGAGCCTTGACTACCGTCAATTGCAAGTAGGACGACATTATCCATTCACTTCCCCTTTTAGTCGCGTTTTCGCGGTTTATTGTTTTGGGTTCAGTGATCCGCCCTTGCGTTGATATTCAGCTCGGGTTCATCACGCCAAAACATTAGGGGCGATACTAGGCTACACGATCTGTATGGATATACCCAGCCACCCCTAGGACATAGTGCCACATCTACAACTCATTGGCGAAACTTTTCTATTCTGCCTTTAGGGAATGCCGAGAGTTGGGTCAAAAGGGGTTTTGGATAATCACCCTTGAGTTGTGAACAATTCGATCGCCGCCCCAATAGAGTGCCAGAGATCCAGCCCGCTGAAGGGGCGTGTCCATGTTTGTGTGGACGGTTTCAGGCATAATGTGAGATCAATGCCATGAGCGGCATCAATGGCGGACAATCCCGAAAACAAGGCCGCGACGGGGATTAAGCGCGTTTTGAGGACCGGTATTTGAACGCCCCAGAGCCGCGCGCGATCATTTCGCCGGTTTCGTCCACAACCGTTGCCTCGGCAAAAAAGGTGCTGGCCCCACCGCCGACACGGATACCGTTTGCGATCAATAGCTGACCCTTTGGGCGCGACAGAAAGTTGGTAGTCAACGAGATGGTCAGAGCGTGGACCGGATTATCCAAATCTGCCGCATAGCATCCGGCATAACCCATCACCGTATCAATTAGGGTCGCGTAGACGCCACCATGGGGCATGCCCGCCCGGTTCATCAGATTTTCTGCGATGGGCAATTCAAGCCGCGCGCGGTCTTGTTCCCACATGGCAAGGGTAAAGCCGAGGTGGCGTTGAAGGGCGTAGGGCTCTTCTGAGAGGCGGGGGTCCGGGTGTTTCTGCTGTGTCATATCCGTGCCTTAAACTGCCGTGAGGCCGCCGTCGATGGCAATAGCCTGTCCGGTCATAAAGGAATTGTCGCGCGCACAGATCCAAAGCATGGCTTGCACCACTTCTTCGGGGCGGCTGACGCGGCGCATGGGGATGCGGTTGGTGATTTGTGCATTTGCGGCATCAGGATCAAGGCCCGTGCGCGCGCCTACCTGATCGGTCATTTCCTCAAACAATGGTGTGGCCGAAAACGAGGGGCATATCGCATTGACGCGCAGGCCCTTGGCGGCGGTTTCATCCGCGGCAGTACGCGTCAGGCCAATCACGGCGTGTTTAGCAGCAGAATAGGCCGACAGATTTGCCGCACCGACCAAGCCAGCGGCGGAGGCAACATTGAGAATGGCACCCTGGCCTGCTGCCAACATCATGGGAATTTGGTATTTCATGCCCAAGAACACGCCGCGTGCATTCACGGCCATACTGCGGTCAAATTCCTCAACCGACAGCATGTGCAGGGGTTTTAGCTCATGGCCGATGCCTGCGTTATTGATTGCCACATCTAGGGCACCAAAGGCCTGTGTGATGTGGGCCATGTGCGCCTGCATCTGGGGCTCTTGGGTGACGTCAAGCGTATCGGTGATGACATCCGCGCCTGTGGCACGCAGGGCATGGGCTGTGTCATGCAAGGCCGTTGTGGAGATATCAGACAGGGCCAAACGCGCGCCTTGGGCGGCGAATCTATCGGCAGCAAGGCGGCCAAAGCCACTGGCCGCACCTGTGATCATAACCACCTGATTTTCGTATGTTTTCATGGTTTTGCAGCCTTTAGGCCTGCGGCGGCGAACATGGGCACATAGGCCCCCATGCGCGCGGCTTTTTCGGGATCAGAGGCGTTGCCATCAAGGGCGCGTTTCTTAACGCCTTGCAAAATGGCCGCCATGCGAAAGAAACAAAACGCGAGGTAGAAGCCGAATTTATCAATTTGTGCGATGCCCATTCGCTGGCAATAGCTGGCGATGAAATCCGCATCTGACGGGATGCCTAGTGGTGCGCGGTCTACGCCTGCGAGGCCCCTACCCTCTCCGCCCGGTGGCATCTGCCATTGCATGATAACGCCTGCAAGATCTGCGTAAGGGTGGCCGATTGTCGATAGCTCCCAATCCAGCACTGCGATGCATTCAGGGCGGTCGGGGTGAAACAGCAGATTGTCGAGACGGTAGTCGCCATGCACCAAGGTGCGGCGGCCATCATCCGCGGGCAAATTGGTGCCTAGCCAGCCGATCAACGCATCCATATCTGCAAGGGGCTCGGTTTCGCTGGCGCGGTATTGTTTTGTCCAGCGGGCAGTTTGACGTTCATAATAATTGCCCTGAGGGCCGTAATCATCAAGGCCAACAGAGTTGATATCCACCGAATGGATCGCGGCCATCACGCGGCTCATTTCATCGAACACGCGGGCGCGGGTGGCGGGGGTTTGGTCGGTCAGGCGGGCATCCTCAAACCCGCGACCATGGATGCATTCCATAATATAAAAGGGGGATCCGATGACAGAGGTATCCTCGCACAACAGATGCATGTTGACTGTGGGCACGTCGGTATCTGCGAGGGCAGATTGAACGCGAAATTCACGCTCTACCGCATGGGCAGATTTCAGCAAGACACCGGGGGGTTTGCGGCGCAGCACCCATGTGGCGGTGGGGGTGTCTAGGCGGTAGGTCGGGTTGGATTGACCGCCTGAAAACTTGGTCACCGTCAGGGGCGGCGCAAAGCCGGGCAAGTGAGCTGTCAGCCATGTGGTGAGGGCTGCAATATCCAATTGGGTGGCGTGCATATGCGGCTCTTTCAACTATAGGTCAGCATCTGGGCTGAATTGGTGGCGTTGATATGGGGAACCTCGTTGAACCCGTGCAAATGGGTTGTTGACGGGGTGAGGATCAGGCGGCTGACTGAGCAGTTAATCACCTGTAATTGCAGACGGATCATGGCATCGGCGGGGGCTTGCATGACCTCAGAGATAGATTGGCCAATGGGGCCGCCGGAGCTGACAGCAAGGGCAGATTTCGCGCCGGATGCTGTTATTTCCTCGCGCGCGGCACGTACTCGGGCGGTGAAATCTGGCCATGTTTCTGGCGGGTTAACGATCTCACCGCGCTGCCATTCCAGCACACAGTCGCGCATGATGGCGAAGTATTTGCGGCGGTCTTGGTGGATGTCTGCGGGCATGTCTTCTGTGTCGGGGCTAGCAAATCGGGCGTTTATCAGACCCGCGAAATCAAACTCGTTTAATCCGGGTATGACGGTTGGCGTGAATGCGTGATCTGTGCCGCCGCCTGCCGCTTGGTTCATGCCATCGGCAATCCCGTCCATGGTTTCACGGTGACGGCGCATATCCCCGAGAAACACCGCGTCAGGTGTGACGCCTTGGAGGTGTAGCGCACGCCCCAAGGCCTGTGCCTGTTGATGGCCCAGCGGGCTAAGCCGGTCATAGTCAGCCGCCCCAAAGGACGCCTGCCCGTGGCGTATTAGATAGAGAGTTGTTGCCATAAATTAGGTGCCTGTATTGCCTGTGTCGCCTGAGTTTTCGGGTGCAAGGTGTTTGGCATGGGTTGCGCGCAGGGTCAGTTTGGAAACCTTGCCGGTTGCAGTCATGGGCAGAGCCTCGGCGAATACGATGTCATCGGGGAGCTGCCATTTGGCAAAATGCGTGGCCAGTAGATCCAGCAATGCCTGTTTTGGCGGGGCCTCGCCGTTGGGGACAACAATCAATAGCGGGCGTTCATCCCATTTAGGATGGGGCACCGCGATCACCGCGCAATTGGCCACATTGGGATGCGCCATCACGGCGTTTTCCAGATCAAGGGAGCTGATCCATTCCCCGCCGGATTTAATCAGATCCTTGGCGCGGTCGGTGATGCTAAGAAAGCCGTTCTCATCAATGGTGGCAACGTCGCCCGTGCCAAACCAACCCTCAGCGTCAAAGGCTGCCGCGCTGGCCTCGGGGTTTTCGAAATAGCCCGAAGCAATGGTATTACCGCGCACGTATAGCTCCCCTGTCGAGAGACCGTCATGTGGCAGTCGCACGCCTTGCTCATCGACGATCTTTAGCTCTACGCCAAAGATGCGGCGGCCTTGTTTACTTTTGATTGTGATGCGCTCTTGCATTGGTAGGTCGGCCATATGCGGGGGGAGATTACCCTGCGTGCCAACGGGGCTCATCTCGGTCATGCCCCATGCGTGGCAGACGTTTACGCCCGACTCTTCAAAGGTTTGGATCATGCTGGAGGGGGCAGCAGACCCGCCGATGACCACATCACCAAACCCATTTGGCAGGCGGCCCTGCTTGGTGATCTCTGCCTGTAGGCCAAGCCAAACCGTGGGCACGCCCCATGCGGAAAAGACCGCCTCGGTATCCATCAGGCGAAATAGGTTTTCGCCATCCAAGGCCCCCCCCGGAAACACCAAGGAGGCCCCGGTGAGAGGTGCTGCATAAGGCAAACCCCATGCGTTGACATGAAACAGAGGCACGACGGGAAGGATTTTCTTGCCCGGTTGCAAGGCCGATGGCAGTGATAGCCCGACCATCATCGCATGCAGCACAGTTGAGCGATGGGAGTAAAGCGTGCCCTTGGGATTGCCTGTGGTGCCAGAAGTATAGCAGAGGCCAGCGGCGGTATCCTCGGGGAAATCGGGCCATATGATCTGGGTCGGTTGATCCGTTAGCAGATCCTCATAGCAGAGCGCGTCAATGCCGTCGGGCATATGGGCACGGTCGGTCATGACCACGATTTTCAGCCCCTTGGGCCATTGATCGCGCAAGCCTTGGACAATGGGCACAAAGGTTGTGTCGACAAACAACACGCTGTCCTGTGCATGGGTGATGATATAGGTCATCTGCTCTGCTGAGAGGCGCGGGTTTAGGGTGTGACAGACAGCACCGATGCCCGAAATGGCATAGTACAATTCAAAATGGCGATAACCGTTCCATGCAAGTGTGGCGATGCGGTCGGTTGGTTTCACGCCGATCTTGGCCAAGCCATGGGCCAGTTGCGCCACACGTTTCGCAGTTTGCGCATAAGTGGTGCGGTGGATGTCGCCCTCGGTGCGGACGGAAACGATTTCGCTTGTTGGGTGCGCCTCGGCTGCGAATGTCAGGATATCCGCGATTTTCAGCGGAGTGTTCATCATCAAGCCTTGCATATGGGGCCTCCCTTGGGGTCACGGTTGTTTGGTGGTGACTGTGTGGTCAGGTCACTATGGTCGCGTCCCTTCCCATCACGCAAAGGAAATCCGCACATGTGCCGTTACGGTATTTATGCAGGTGTCATTGCTGTAGGCGCGCGCGTGGCCTGTGCCTAGCCTGTGTGTAGACGCACATATGGCGCGCGTGACGGCACCAAACACCACCTTGGGCGATGGCGACTTGGGCCTTATGTTAAGGGAGAAAGGGGAATATTATGTCATTGAGACCCATTTTAGAAACCCGCCACGCGCAACCCACTGTTGAGGGCGCTGGCGTGCAATTGCACCGCGCCTTTGGCTTTCAAGATCCGTCCGAGTTGGATCCGTTTCTGTTGTTTGACGATTTTCGCAATGAGCGACCTGAGGATTTTGCACAAGGTTTCCCATGGCATCCCCATCGCGGCATCGAAACCATCACATATGTCCTAAGTGGATCGGTGGATCACAGTGACAGCCTTGGCAATTCGGGCTCACTTGGGGCGGGAGACATACAGTGGATGACCGCAGGGTCAGGCATTTTGCATCAGGAAATGCCCGCAGGAAACCCCCAAGGGCAGATGCACGGGTTTCAGTTGTGGGCGAATTTACCTGCGTCATTGAAAATGACCGCGCCGCGCTATCAAGATGTGCAGGGGCAAGAAATCCCTGTGATACTTGAGGATGATGGCACGCGCGTTAAGGTCATTGTTGGTAGTTTTTGGGGACAAACCGGCCCTGTAGATGGCATCGCTGCTGATCCACAGTATCTGGATATCTATGTGCCGGCGGGTGTGAGGAAGACATTTCCGGTGGATACCTATCGTCGTGCCTTTGCCTATGTATTTGAGGGAGAGGGCGTGTTTTCAGATGCCAGTGCGCCGCAAGGGGTGCTGCTGGAAAAGGAAGTGGCCGGACAAGAGGTGAATATTCGGGACATGTCAGGCAATCGCACGCTTGTGCGGTTTGGCACCGGGGATGAGGTGACGGTACAGGCCGGGGCCGAGGGCATTCGGTTTTTGCTGATCTCTGGCGCACCCTTGCAAGAACCGGTAGCATGGCACGGACCCATCGTGATGAACACCAAAGCAGAGCTGAAACAGGCATTCTCTGATCTTAGAAATGGGACATTCATTCGCCCAGCACATTAAGGCTCCAACATTTCTGGTAGCAATGTCAGCGGGGGCCAGCCCCCATCGTTGAAAGCGTCGCTTTCAACGATTCCCCCGGGATATTTATGCCCAAGAGAAGCCAAGGCGTGGTTCCTGCAATTGACATGTAACGCTGCAAGACAAATAAATCAGCGCGCGTCAGCGCTCCGCTGGATTACGTCTCCGCTGGATCAGGCGGCAACGGATTTGCGGATCATGTCCCAATAGATCTGCTCGACCTCCTCAAAGGACAATCGCCCGCCTTCGCGAAACCATGTATTCACGCCTGTAAGCGTTGCGATTATCGCCATTGCCGTGACTTTTGTGTCGTGCAGTTCAAACACGCCCGCATGCTGGCCAGTATGCAATATCTCTTCGAGCGCCGTTTCATAGCTGCGGCGTTGTTGTTCGATCACCGCAAAATTTTCCTCGGAGAGGTTTCGCAATTCCATATAGGCGATAAAGACCTCTTCGGGGCGTTCACGGTGAAAGCGAATGTGGAATCGCGTGAAGGCCTCGAGTTGTTGCAACGCGGAGCCTTCGCCCACTTCGGTTGCCAGCGCCTCAATCAATTCTCGCATGTGGGTTTTCATCAAATCAAACAGCAATGTTTGTTTGTCAGGCGTATAGTTGTACAGCGCGCCCGCTTGCACGCCGACCTCGCCTGCAATCTGGCGCATGGACACTGCCGCAAACCCGTGACGCGCAAAAAGCTTTAGGGCGGCCGTGCGCACGCGCGGGCCAGTGATGTCAGAATGAGAGCCGGTTGTTCTTGCCATGGGCAAACCTTAACTGAACGAATGTTCACTTAAAACCCCTGCTTGCCCTCTGCGGGTAGCTGAGGCATGAAAGGGTATCTCTAAACGGATCCTGTTATGCGCATTGTCTTATCTTTACTTGTTACTTTGCTTGTCATTGGCTGTGCGCGTGTGCCTGAGATTGATGCCGTTGTTGCGCAGGATGAGGCGGGTACGGATTATCCAGAACTGGTGTCTCTTGAGCGATTGTTTGAAAAAACAACTGATCCTCGCATTGATTCTCAAAGCGAGGATGCTTTGGCGGGGCGAGCGGCCACATTGAGAGCGCGTGCGGCACGGCTGCGTCGACGCTCAACCGAATAGTCACCGACCCTGCATCCAAATCAGCCCCACATCGGAAGTGCCTCTGTACATAGTCGCGTTGCACAGGTCTGCCGAACCCGCTACACGGCAGCCTAATATCGTTTTTCAGGAGTCTCAGATGACCACGCCTTTGCAATCGGGCCCTTTGCGTTTGGGCATTGCTGGTTTGGGCACCGTCGGTATCGGCGTTGTCAAAATCATCCGTCAAAAAGCCAACCTTTTGGCTGCCCGTACCGGACGTCCTGTGGTTATTACCGCTGTTTCTGCGCGCTCTCGTAGCAAGGACCGGGGTGTTAGCCTGTCTGATTACGCATGGGAAGACGATCCGGTCGCCCTTGCACAGCGCGATGACGTAGATGTTTTTGTTGAGCTGATGGGCGGCGAAGATGGCCCTGCCAAAGCCGCAACCGAGGCAGCCCTAGCTGCGGGTAAAGACGTTGTCACCGCCAACAAAGCCATGCTGGCCCATCATGGGCAGGCCTTGGCCGAACAGGCCGAAGCCAAGGGCCGCGTCATTCGGTTTGAAGCCGCTGTCGCTGGCGGTATTCCCGTGATCAAAGCCCTAACGGAGGGATTGGCAGGCAATGACATCACCCGCGTGATGGGCGTGATGAACGGCACCTGCAACTATATCCTGACGCGCATGCAAGACGCTGGGTTGCCATATGATGTTGTTTTTGAGGAAGCCAATCAATTGGGGTTTCTTGAGGCTGATCCGACATTGGATGTTGGGGGCATTGATGCAGGGCATAAACTGTCGTTGCTGGCCTCCATTGCCTTTGGCACGCAGGTCAATTTTGACGCGGTTGAGCTGGAAGGCATTCAACGGATTTCGATTGAGGATATCAATCAAGCCGAGGATCTTGGCTATAAAATCAAACTGCTTGGCGTGGCGCAAATCACCGGGCGGGGCCTTGAGCAACGCATGACGCCTTGTTTGGTGCCTGCCGACAGCCCATTGGGTCAGCTTAAGGGCGGCACCAATATGGTGGTGATTGAGGGCGACGCGGTTGATCAAATCGTACTACGTGGTCCCGGTGCTGGCGAAGGTCCAACAGCAAGTGCGGTGATGGGTGATGTCTGTGATATCGCGCGTGGGTCGCGTTTTGCCACATTCGGGCAACCCGCAGAAACATTGTCAGCTGCACGGCCTGCGCAATCCAATTCCCCGGCACCATATTATTTGCGCATGTCGCTCTTGGACCGCCCCGGCGCGCTGGCTAAAATCGCAACGGCCCTGGGCGAAGCGGGCATCAGTATCGACCGCATGCGCCAGGCACAGCACGATAGTGTCGAGGCCCCCGTCCTATTCGTCACGCATAAAACCCAGCGTGCCGATCTGGATTTGGCCATCGCTGCCATGCACAGCACGGGTGTTCTTGCCTCAGATCCGGTTGCATTGCGCATAGAATCTGCCTGAATGCCTTTGGGATATGGCTCCCACCGCTCTTGATGCTTGTGTCAGGGGCGGTGGGCGGCTAAACCCACTCCGAACCAAGCACACATTACGCCTATTGCAAAATATAGCTCATCCAAGGATATCCGAATGTCTTCCCAAGCCGAATTCCATGATCGCATGTTGTCCCTGGGCCTTGCCCGCGTTGCGGAACAGGCTGCTATTGCCTCTGCTAAGTTGGTCGGTCGTGGTGACGAAAAGGCGGCCGATCAGGCAGCTGTCAACGCCATGCGCGAGCAACTGAACCTGCTGGATATTGCTGGTGTGGTTGTGATTGGCGAAGGTGAACGGGATGAGGCACCGATGCTGTTCATCGGCGAAGAAGTTGGCACCGGCAAAGGCCCCGGCGTTGATATCGCGCTGGACCCGCTGGAAGGCACAACCCTGACTGCCAAAGACATGCCAAACGCGTTGACGGTGATTGCCATGGGCCCACGTGGTTCCATGCTGCATGCGCCTGATGTGTATATGGACAAGCTGGCCGTTGGACCGGGTTATCCCGAGGGCGTCGTTTCATTGGATATGTCCCACGCTGAACGTGTCACCGCCTTGGCCGCGGCCAAAGGATGTGACGCCTCTGACATCACAGTCTGCATTCTGGAGCGCCCCCGTCACGAAGACATGATTGCCGATGTGCGCTCAACTGGTGCGGCTATCCGTTTGATCACCGATGGTGATGTGGCTGGTGTGATGCATTGCGCCGAAAGCGCGACAACCGGGATTGATATGTACATGGGTTCTGGTGGGGCACCTGAGGGTGTTCTGGCGGCGGCTGCATTGAAATGCATGGGCGGGCAAATCTTTGGCCGTCTGTTGTTTCGTAATGACGACGAACGGGGCCGCGCTGCCAAGGCGGGCATCACCGACCTGAACCGCATCTACACACGCGATGAAATGGTCACCGAAGACGTTATTTTCGCCGCAACCGGCGTGACAGGTGGCACATTGCTACCAGCCATCAAGCGCGAGGCGGGCTGGGTTGAAACCTCAACTTTGCTAATGCGGTCGCGCACTGGATCGGTTCGCCGGATGAGCTATCGCACCCCAGTCGAGGCCTAATGAAACCTGCCCTGATCCTGATTGATATTGAAACCGCGTTCCATGATCTAAGCATCTGGGGCGCGCGTAACAATCCCGATGCAGAGGATCAGGCCGGTCGACTATTACAGCATTGGCGCAAAATTGCTGCGCCAATTGTGCATATTCGCCATGTCAGCGTCACCCCCGGCAGCCCGCTCGCGCGTGCCACGGGTGGCACTGAATTCATGGAACAGGTGACGCCCCTGCCCGGCGAGGTCATCTTTGAAAAATCAGCTAATTCCGCCTTTATCGGTACATCGTTGGAACAGCATTTGCGCGACTTGGGTGTCACATCGGTTGTGACATGTGGGCTGACAACGCCGCATTGCGTGTCCACCACCAGCCGCATGGCCGCGAACCTTGGGTTTGAAACCACATTGGCGCATGATGCCTGTGCGGCCTTCACCTCATGTGCGCAAACAGATTGGAACCCTGATCTGGCAGCGATGAGTGCCGAGGATATCCACAATTCCTCTATTGCACATATTCATGGTGAATTTCTGACAGCGCGGCGCACTAATGATATCATCGCCGATCTGGCATGAGTGATTTTCTAAATGTCTCCAATTCCTTAACCGGGCGTCGCTGGGTTGGCCCCAGCAATGATCTGGACCGCACAGCAGAGGCATTGCAGCAAGCAACATCCCTGCCCCGCCCCCTTTGTCAGGTGTTGGCGCGCCGCGGTGTTCCCGCCGATGAGGTCGCCAGTTTTCTGGAACCCGCGTTACGTGATTTATTGCCCGATCCTCGGTCGCTAAAGGATATGGAAACAGCGGCGACACGGTTTTTAACCGCAGTAAAGTCACGCCAGCGCATCGCTATTTTCGCTGATTACGATGTGGATGGGGGCAGCTCTGCCGCACTTTTGATCGTGTGGCTGCGCGCGATGGGTCTACAGGCCACATTGTACATTCCTGACCGTATCACCGAGGGCTATGGCCCAAATGAGCCTGCCATGGCCAAGCTGGCACAGGCGCATGATCTGATTATTTGCGTGGATTGTGGCACGCTGTCCCATGTTCCGATTGCGGCGGCCAAGGGTGCCGATGTGATTGTGCTGGATCACCACCTGGGCGGTGAGACATTGCCAGATGCCTGTGCTGTGGTGAATCCGAATAGACAGGACGAAAGCGGCGATCTGGCGCATCTATGTGCTGCTGCCGTGGTGTTTTTGATGTTGGTTGAGTCCAACCGCCAAATGCGTGGGGATGGGGCGTCTGGGCCTGATTTGATGGCGATGCTTGATCTGGTGGCGCTGGCGACTGTGGCGGATGTGGCCCCGTTGATCGGCGTCAATCGCGCGCTCGTACGTCAAGGATTGAAAGTATTGGCGCGGCGCGAACGCCCCGGTCTGGTGGCCTTGGCCGATGTCAGCCGCATGGATAGCACGCCCAATTCCTACCATCTTGGTTTTTTGTTGGGGCCGCGTGTGAATGCCGGTGGGCGTATCGGCAAGGCGGATCTGGGCGCGCGTCTTTTGGCCAGCGATAACCCGCATGAGGCCAAGGCGATGGCCGATAAGCTGGACGAGCTAAATACCGAACGCCGCGATATTGAGGCAGGCGTGCGCGCTGCTGCCTTGGCACAAGCCCAAGAGCGGGGTTTGGATGCACCGCTGGTCTGGGCCGCTGGTGAAGGGTGGCACCCCGGCGTGGTCGGCATTGTTGCCAGCCGTCTGAAGGAGACCACAAACCGCCCTGCCATCGTTATTGGGCTGGATGGCGATGAGGGTAAAGGATCAGGACGATCAGTGACGGGCATTGATCTGGGCGCGGCGATTCAACGTCTTGCCAGTGAGGGTTTGTTGACAAAAGGCGGCGGTCATAAAATGGCAGCGGGCCTGAGCCTGAAACGCGATCAATTGGATGCAGCCATGGCGCGGCTCTCTGAATTGCTGGAAAAACAAGGCGCTGGGGATATTGGCCCTGCCGATCTAAAGCTGGACGGGTTGTTGATGCCCGGTGCCGCCACGATTGATCTGATACAGCAACTAGAGGCCGCTGGCCCCTTTGGTGCTGGTGCTGCCGCGCCGCGTTTTGCCTTTCCTGATGCGGAAATTCGATTTGCCAAACGTATTGGTGACAGCCACCTAAAGCTAACCTTCAGTGATGGGTTGGCAGGTCGGCTGGAGGCGATTTGTTTCGGGGCGTTTGATTCTGAATTGGGCGCGCGTCTGTTAAATCACAATGGAGCGCGCTTTCATCTGGCTGGCCGGTTGGAAATCAACAGTTGGGGTGGGCGTCAACAGGTGCAGATGCGCCTAGAAGATGCCGCAGCGGCGTGACCCGCGCCCAATCTTGGTTAAAATATTGGTTGAAATTACCTGCCTTAGGCCCTCACCTGTGGTTCGGTCTAGGATGACGCGGAAAAAAACAGCATGAGGGCAAATTTCCACTTGCGCCGGATGGTCTCATTGCCTAAATACCGCCTCACACTACGGTATGGCCCGTTCGTCTATCGGTTAGGACGCCAGGTTTTCAACCTGGAAAGAGGGGTT
>CAXIAD010000051.1:0-21560 GCA_964021645.1 uncultured Cognatishimia sp.
TTGAACAACAGGCGGAACGTGCCATTTGGATGCGTCACTTGGGGCAAAACGCACATAGGCGATGCCAAGTAACATGGCGAAAGCTAGCCCCCAAAGAAACATCATAATATTGGTCCTGAATGCCAAAACCCGGCCCCTGCTATGATCACGCATTTTCGTGGCCGTGTTCTGTTGATAAAATAGATCACTTCCCCTGCAATACAGCACAGCGCTTTGTGTTTATCCACAGTTTGATGCGGATATTGTTGGGTATTGGCGCATGGGCTTGGTCAAGTTGGCAGAAATATCACGCGTGCGTGAGTTATTTTGCTGCGTTACGGCGCGGCCACCCCCATAGGCAGATTAGCTCTGTTGCGATATGCGCCCCGGCGATCGCGGTTGCGCCTGAGGTATCATAGGGCGGTGACACCTCGACGATATCGCCGCCAACCATGTTGATTCCTGCAAGCTCACGCAGAATGATCGACGCCTGAATAGAGCTAAGGCCGCCCCAAACCGGTGTTCCTGTGCCCGGTGCAAAGGCTGGATCCAAGCAATCAATATCAAACGTGAGATAGGTTTCATTATCGCCGAGAATTGATTTGATTTTCTGGGCAACGGCGGCGGGGCCAGTTTCAAACACCTCGCGGGCGTCGATAATATTAAAGCCTAGGGTGTCGGGGTTTTCGGTACGGATACCCACCTGAACTGAGCGTTTGGGATCAATCAGGCCCATCTTTACGGCCTTATAGAACATCGTCCCGTGGTCAATACGGGACATGTCATCATCCGCCCACGTATCCGTATGGGCATCAAACTGAAGCAAACTGAGGGGGCCGTATTTCTCGGCGTAGGCCTTGAGGATCGGGAAGCTGATGTAGTGATCGCCACCAAGTGCAATGCTGGCCGCACCCCCGGCGAGAATGCCGCGAATATGTTCTGTTAATGTGTCAGGAAAATCAGCAACCCGCGCATAATCAAACGCAAGATCACCGTAATCAACGATCCGCAATTCGTTTAGCGGATCATATCCCCAACCATAAGGCGGATCAAACGCTTGCAGAGCACTAGCCTCACGGATGGCGCGCGGGCCAAGACGTGTTCCGGGGCGATTGGTCACCGAATGATCAAATGGAACACCCGTTATGGCAATATCAATCCCCTCCAAATCCTTGGAGTAACGACGGCGCAAAAAGGAAGCAGCGCCGCCAAAGGTGTTTTCAAAGCTGAGACCACGCAGGGTATCGCGCGTAAAAGCCTGATCGACCTGATGTTTCGCATCTTCCAGTGCCATGTGAGCGCCCTTCCGCGTGACAGATAATTTGATCAAATTGACAGACGCGCCGAAAAGGTCAAGCCCGCAGTGAGAAACCTGCATCAAATGACACAGGTTTCCATTGAGGAATTAGGCAGAGGTCGATTGAAAACGAATCCTAGATGGGCTGGGCTGTTTCCACGAGGCGGGCAAAGAAAGAGGCACCAATCGGGGAAATCTCATCATTGAAATTGAAGTTCGGATTGTGCAATCCGGCACCCGCCCCCTGCCCCAAAAACAAATAAGATCCGGGGCGAGATTCTAGCATGTAGGAAAAATCCTCTGCCCCCATTTCCATGCCAGCATTGCCCTCAACAGCGTCAAAACCCGCCACCTCGCGGGCGACCTCGACTGCGAATTCTGTTTTGGCTGCGTCATTCACGGTTGCGGGGTAATTGATGTCGATTTCAACTGTTGCATCAACCGCATATGACGCCGCCTGCCCTGCCACGATTTCACGCAGACGCGCGTGGATCATTGCCTGAACCTGTTTGTCAAAGGAGCGAATTGTTCCGTTGATATAGGCCGTGTCTGGGATGATGTTGTCAGCTGATCCTGAATGGATTTGCGTTACCGAGCACACGGCCTCGTTGCGGGTATCGTGGTTGCGGCTGATAATGGTCTGGATGGCGGTGACAATACCCACCGCGGCGACGATCGGATCTGCGGTCTCCTGTGGGTAGGCACCGTGACCGCCTCGCCCAGAAATATGAATGTCAAAGGTATCCACGGCGGCCATAATCGGGCCGGGTTTGGAATAGAAATGGCCAAGCTCTGCATCGGGAGTGTTGTGCATGGCGTAGACTTGATCAATGCCAAATCGCTCCATGATGCCCTCTTGGACCATGACGCCAGCACCGCCGCCGCCCTCTTCTGCGGGTTGAAAAATTAGGGCGACGCGGCCGGAAAATTTTCGTGTTTCCGCCAGATAACGTGCAGCCCCTAGTAGCATGGTGGTGTGTCCATCGTGCCCGCAGGCATGCATTTTGCCGTCAACCGTCGAGGCGTAGTCTAGCCCCGTGGTTTCCTGCATTGGGAGCGCATCCATATCGGCACGCAGGCCAATGGTGGCACGGCTTGCACCGTCTTGGTTCTGACCATTGATAATTGCCACCAGACCCGAGGTCGCGATGCCTTCGTGGATCTCATCGACGCCAAATTCCTTTAGCTTTGCGACAACAAAGGCAGCGGTTTCGTGACAATCAAACCCAAGTTCCGGGTGCATATGCAAATGCCGCCGCCACGTTTTCATTTCGTCGGCATAATCTGCAATTCGGTTGACGACCGGCATGGTATGGACTCCCCTCTCACAATGCTCTGTTATGCACTGAACCCCAGAATGGAGCCCGCTGCAATGGCTGAAGACCCGCTAATTCTTAATCCAAATGGAGGCATGCCTCGCCTGTTGGAAATCATGCGGCGTCTGCGTGACCCGCAATCAGGTTGCCCATGGGATATTGAGCAAAGTTTTGAAACCATCGCACCCTATACAATTGAGGAAGCCTATGAGGTTGCCGATGCGATTGAGCGCAAGGAATGGGGTGAGCTTGAGGGAGAATTGGGGGATTTGTTGTTGCAAACCGTCTATCACACCCAAATTGGTGAAGAGTTAGGCCTTTTCAGTTTTGACTCTGTTGCTGATGCGATTTCTGACAAAATGGTGTCGCGACACCCGCATGTGTTTGGCGATGAGAACCGGGATAAATCAGCGGAACAGCAAACGCGCGACTGGGAAACCATTAAGGCGGCTGAACGGGCCGGCAAAGCACAGGGAGGCGTATTGGACGGGGTTGCGATGAACCTTCCGGCGTTACTGCGGGCGGTGAAATTGCAAAATCGCGCGGCGCGGGTGGGGTTTGACTGGCCCGATATCAGTCAGGTTTTGGAAAAAATGGTTGAGGAAAGCCATGAGTTGGTTGAGGCACGCGATACGTTAACCCAGACCGAAGTCGAGGAGGAATACGGCGATCTAATGTTTGTGATGGCCAATTTGGGGCGGCATATGAAGATCGACCCGGAGGCTGCCTTGCGCGCTGCAAACGCAAAATTTTCGCGTCGTTTTGGACAAGTTGAGGCCAAATTAGCCGAAAAAGGCAAACGCCCGCAGGATTCAGACCTGAAAGAAATGGATGAATTATGGAACGAGGCAAAGAGGGATGAGAAAGCTAAGGCCTAAATTAGCTAGGGCAATTATACCTGATTATTTTATTCAGGTATTGACCTGACTAAAAAAGTCGGGTTAATGCAAGGCAACCGAAACACATAAATGAGTTCACCATGTTCGCTACGTTCAAAAATGCTGTCTTTGCAGTTGCGGCTATTTCTGCTGCCCCGGTACTGGCCGAAGAGGTCAATGTTTATTCCTATCGTCAACCTGAGTTGATCAAGCCATTAACCGATGCATTCACTGAACAAACAGGCATTGCCGTCAACGTGGCCTATCTGAAAAAGGGTATGATTGAGCGGCTTCAGGCAGAAGGTGATCGAACCCCTGCGGATCTGATTTTCACCGTCGACATTTCGCGATTAAGTGCTGTTGTTGCGGCCGGTCTAACGCAACCCGTCACCAGTGACAGCCTGACGGCAAACGTCCCTGCAAGCTATCGTGATCCTGAAGGGCATTGGTATGGCCTGACAACGCGGGCGCGCATTATTTATGCCTCAAAAGACCGTGTCGCAGAGGGTGAAATCACCACTTATGAGGATCTGGCTGACCCTAAATGGCAGGGCCGTATTTGCACACGCTCTGGCATTCACGCCTATAACGTCGCCTTGACCTCGGCAATGATCGAGCACCACGGCGAAGCAGAGACCAAGACATGGTTGAGCGGCATAAAAGCAAACCTTGCCCGCAGGCCACAAGGAAATGACCGCGCACAGGTCAAGGCGATCTGGGCCGGTGAATGTGACATCGCCGTCGGCAACACTTATTACATGGGCAAGATGCTGGCAGATGAAGAGCAACACGCATGGGCCGACAGTGTGGACGTTGTGTTTCCAACCTTTGAAAACGGCGGAACCCATGTGAATGTTTCCGGCGTGGCAATGACCAAAGCTGCACCACATAAGGAAGCGGCATTGATGATGATGGAATTTTTAACGTCCCCTGCGGCACAAGAAGTCTATGCGCGGGCCAACTATGAATACCCAATTGCGCCGGGAACAGAGGCCGATGCGCTGGTACAAAGCTGGGGCGGATTTACCGCGGATGATTTGAACCTGATGATTCTTGCACGTCATCGTGGCACGGCTGTAAAAATCACCGAAGAGGTTGATTTCGACGGGTGATCTCTTGGCCAAAAGTTGACCTTGAAGCGGAGCGTTTGGCGCTCCGTTTTTTTGTTTAACAATTAGCAGCCGTCATCCAACTCAAACAAATCATGCACCCTGACCTCTAACGCCTTAGCCAAACGCAGGGCCAAAACCGTCGAGGGGACAAAGACATTGTTCTCGATCGTATTGATGGTTTTGCGCGACACCTGTACTAATTGCGCCAGATCAGCCTGCGTGATGTTGCGAGTTTTGCGGTGTTCTTTCAGATGGTTGATTAATCCTGTCATTACACATCACGCCCGGTCAGGATCGAAAAGGGGATCAGATATGAAGCTGCCGTCAATGTGCCCATAGCCGCAAATGCGACCTGCCATGTCACCCACTCCTGCGACAGGAAAAACCCAAACAGCGGATACATTAAAATGGCAGACCAATAGCCAATGCGATGCGCGCGGTTGGCCTGAACCTGATACAGCTCATCACTTGCCCGGAGCCCCTCTGAGCGGCCAGCGCGCCGGAACCCCAAGGTGATAATGATTGCGGCAACAAACCCTGAGACGCCAGGAATCCATGGGGAAATAGGATCCGGGGCACCACTTAATATGGCCAGGACTGCGTATATTAGGCAGATGCTGCCTGCTGCACCCATCGCAATGCTGCGCAAACGGGAAAGTGAATCTGATGTCATGATCGCCTCCAATGTAACCTATGAGTTACATATTGTTGAATTTCATTGTAACGTCAAGGTTACATTTTGTGCACTCCCAAATCTGGTGTGATTTTCGATGAAAAACCCTTTGTTTTTGCAGCGCAATACCGCCATTTAAAATCGCCTCTCTGGACTTTCCCAAGCGCAATCCCCACTGTTGCGCCAAAGAGGATATACAATGAACACTCCGCGTAAAATCATCATCGACACTGACCCCGGACAAGATGATGCCGTAGCGATTCTGTTGGCGCTGGCCAGTCCACAAGAGATTGAAGTGTTGGGGATCACTGCCGTGGCGGGAAACGTGCCTTTGCCGTTGACGCAAAGGAACGCCCGTATCGTTTGCGAGTTGGCAGGACGGTCTGATATCCAAGTGTTTGCTGGCGCAGATCGCCCAATGGGACGCGATCTGGTGACGGCGGAACATGTGCATGGCAATACTGGATTGGATGGGCCAACCCTAACTGATCCGACAATGCCCTTGCAGGATCAGCACGCGGTTGATTTCATCATTGATACATTGCGCAATGCCCCAGCTGGCACAGTCACCCTGTGCCCCCTTGGCCCGCTGACCAATATCGCATTAGCGTTTGAAAAAGCGCCCGATATCATACCGCGTGTCCAGGAAATCATCTTGATGGGAGGCGCATATTTTGAGGTGGGTAACATCACACCCGCCGCTGAATTCAACATCTATGTCGACCCGCAAGCCGCTGATATTGTGTTTAATTCAGGCATTCATATCGTTGTTATGCCACTAGATGTGACCCACAAGGTTCTGGTAACCAAGCCACGCAATGATGCCTTCCGCGCATTGGGTACAACCGTCGGCGATGCGGTTGCGGACATGACCGATTTCTTTGAGCGTTTTGACAAGGAAAAATACGGCTCGGATGGTGCGCCGTTACATGACCCCTGTGTCACGGCCTATTTGATTAGGCCCGAATTGTTCATAGGCCGCCACATCAATGTTTCCATCGAAACCGCATCAGAATTGACGCTTGGCATGACTGTAGCCGATTGGTGGGGCGTCACGGAGCGTGCGCCAAATGCGATGTTTATGGGCGATGTCGATGCTGATGGGTTCTTTTCTCTTCTTACTGAAAGGCTTGCACGCCTATGAGCACGGCTCTTCACCTCGCAAAACCGGTAGATATGACCAAGCTCATGCCTTTGGTCGCGGCGTTTCATACGGAAATGCAGATCGATTCTGATGAGGCAATGCGAGAAGCTGGCATTCTGCCTTTGCTAGATGGCTCTCCCTTGGGTGCGGTGTATTTGATGGGGCCAACGCGGGCACCAATTGGATATGCCGTGATTACGTTTGGATGGTCAGTTGAGTTTGGTGGCATGGATGCCTTTATCGACGAGATATTTGTGCGCCCCGGCGTACGGGGGCGAGGCATGGCATTGGATGCCTTAATTTCATTGCGTAACATGTTGAAATCAGTTGGTGTTACGGCTGTTCACCTTGAAGTTGATCAAGCGGATGAAGCAACACAACGCCTATATCGTCGTGCACATTTCAAACCGCGTGAACGGTATATGATGATGACACAACGCCTTTGACGTTTACGAAAATATTCCTACATAGCGAGTTGGCCCTATGACCCTGAACATCCCCTTTGATAACAGCTATGTCATGCTACCCCAGCCGCTATATACGCTGCAAACACCTACAGCTGTTAGCGCACCCAAGCTGATTGCATTTAATCACGCGCTTGCGGATGAACTGGGCATTTCCGGCACCGAGGATGAAAGCGAATTGGCGCGCGTATTCGCTGGTAATGTGATCCCTCAGGGGGCTGAGCCATTGGCACAGCTATATGCGGCACATCAATTTGGGAATTGGAACCCACAATTGGGGGATGGGCGCGCCATTTTATTGGGCGAGGTCGATTCAGCAATGGGTCGCCGGGATATACAGCTAAAGGGCTCTGGCCGTACGCCTTATTCACGAGGCGGAGATGGGCGTGCGTGGTTGGGGCCAGTGTTGCGTGAATATGTGATCAGCGAGGCGATGCATGCCCTTGGAATACCGACAACTCGTGCGCTTGCTGCTGTTGAAACAGGCGAGGCCGTTATCCGCGAAACGGCCCTGCCCGGCGCCGTACTAACCCGTGTTGCCCAAAGCCATATCCGCGTGGGCAGTTTTCAGGTGCTGGCCGCCCGTCAGGATTTCGATGGGTTACGCGCGCTTTATGAGCACAGTGTCGCGCGACATTATCCCGAAGCGCAAAGCCCGGTTGAGTTTCTGAATGCGGTGATTGCAGCGCAGGCAAAACTGATTGCGAAATGGATGTCTGTTGGATTTATCCACGGGGTGATGAATACCGATAATTGCACCATCACAGGTGAGACAATCGACTATGGTCCCTGTGCTTTTATGGATAATTACCACCCATCAACTGTATTTTCATCAATTGATCGGCAAGCGCGCTATGCCTATGCCAATCAAGCTGACATCATTGTGTGGAATATGGCACAGCTTGCCACATCGTTGGTGCCACTGATGGATGATACAGATCAGGCGGTAGCAGCTTTCACGGCGTCGGTGCATGCGATGCCCGCCCAAATTCGCCGCCATTGGAATGATGCGTTTCGGCCAAAATTGGGCCTAAGTAGCGAGCAAGCAGGAGACCATGAATTGATCACAAGTTTGCTAAATCTGATGGCCAATCAGGGCGCGGATTTCACCAATACATTCAATGCATTGGCGAGTGACACAGCCCGCGATCAATTTGTCGACCCTACAGAGTTTGATGGATGGGCGCGTCAGTGGCGTGACCGTTTGGAGCAAGAGCATGCGCCCCAAGAAACGATGCGTGCTGCGAACCCGTGGATCATTCCGCGCAACCACCAAGTTGAGGCCATGATCACTGCTGCTGTGGCGGGCGATTACGGCCCATTTGAACGCTTGCATGAGGCATTGGCCACACCGTTTACACCGATTGAAAGTGCCGTCGATTTAACGCGACCTCCGTTGGAAGCCGAGCGCGTAAAAGCAACCTTTTGCGGGACATAGGGTATCAACTGATAAGATGAAGGGTGAGTTTACGCGGTTGTAACACGACGCCGTTTGTTAATTAGGATTAGTCCGATGGCGACCAACACCAATCCCCCCCAGATCGAAAGGCCGACCTCCTCTCCCAGGACAAGCCAGCCCAAAAGAACACTGAATACTGGCGACAAAAAACTGAATGAGGCGACATCTGACGCAGGGTAAATACTCATGAGCCAGAACCAGACCATATAACCGACAGCGACAACGCCAACCGCCTGAAACAGTAATCCCACAACATGCAGCATTTCCGGGTCACGCAATACAGGGCCAAAAAACAGCGATGCCCCAAGCAACAGAGGGGCAGAAATAAAGAGCTGCCAAAACAACTGTGTGTCTGATTTCATCTCAGACATTGGTGTCAACCGCAACAAAAGCGCAATCCCAGCCCAAGCAATTGCAGCACCAAAGGCGGCAAGATCACCCAAAAGACTGGCCTCGCCCGTTTGGCGATCCAGCAACGCCCAACTGACACCAGCCATCGCCAAGGCAAGGCCGGTCATTCTTCGTGGGCTTAGACGCTCTCCGGGCAGCAAAAAATGCGCAATCAAGGCGAGCCACACAGGCATAGAATAGAAAATGATCGAAGCGCGCGATACAGTCGTGACATCAAGAGCAATGTATAAGCATATGAATTCAATCGCAAAAAGAAATCCCGCTAATAGACAACTAGGTAAATTTCGACGGGTCAGGCCAAATGGTTTTCTCCTCAAAGCGATCCAAAGACCAACTGCAAAAATGCCAATCAGAGACCTAGCTCCCGCAGCAAAAACAGGGCTAAACCCACCATTTGTCAGCTTTATCACAACCTGATTACATGCCAAAACGATGGCAAAAATCACCAATGCTGACGCCCCGAATTTGTCTATTTGATCTTTGCGTTCCATCCAGGCACAGAGCGCCTCCCGCTGATCATAGTCAATAGCGCTTAACCAGCTAAATCACTTCGACCCTTACGACGGTGCGTCGCTTGAACATCAAACCTATTTTGCCTCAGGATCATTTGACTGATGCGTGCGTGGCGTTTTGTGGGCCTTACCAAACAAGCGCGGATTGCGGGCTACAAATTCAGCGATCACACTGGGGAGCCCATATTTGTCACGGCCCTTCAGAAAACCATAACCGTATAATGCACCCAAAGTTGCCCCGCAGACATCGACGATCAGGTCATACATCGTATCAACAAGCCCGGATTTCTGCATTGTCAGACCAAAAAGTTGATCCATAGCAAATTCAAACACCTCCCAAATGGCTCCAATCATCACAGCAAAACAAAATGCAAAAAATGCAACGGCACCATGAGGCGCTGCAAATCTGTCGCCCTGAAACATCATAAATACAAAGATGAAACCAATTAGACCAAAGCCAACAGCGCTGCCACCGTGTAACAGGATGTCCCACCACCAGAACCGTTCGTAAAAATCAAACACTTCGCCAAGAAACAAGGTGCCAAATACAAAGAACACCACAGCGGCCAAAAAGCTGCGCGGGACGATAATGTCTGCATATTGCGCGGCAAATACGGGTGCGGTGGCCAAAACCAATGTCACAAAAGAGACAAATGCAAGCGTCCAGTTTCCGACAATTACTGCCGCAACAAATGCCATCGCTGTAACACTCCAGATTGCCAAGGTTAGCCATGCCTGATCAAATAGCCTCATGAACGCCATCCTTTCCAAAGTTTCCCAGCAATCAGATGCACCCCAGCTGCGTATTGCAAGCTATAACCTGCAAAAATGCATCGGGTTAGATCTACGGCGGCGCCCAGATCGCAGCCTGAATGTGATAGATGCGCTTGAGGCCGACATCACTGTACTGCAAGAAGCGGACAAGCGGCTGCCCCCTCGCCCTTCAGCAATACCAAGGCAGCTGATAGACCATCATGGCTGGAAGGTCGTACCCTTTGGCCATTCGGCTATGGTAAAGGGCGGATCACTTGGCTGGCATGGGAATGCAATGTTACTGCGCCCTATGGTGGAGGTTCTTCAGACCTCACAAATTGAGCTGCCTGGACTTGAGCCACGGGGGGCAATCCGGGCGGACCTTGAAACGTCGATCGGGCAAGTCAGAGTAATCGGTGTACACCTTGGGTTATTGAGGCGGCACCGGATTCAACAGCTATTGGCAATCACACGAATGATTCGAACACTTGAGCCGATGCCAACTATAGTCGTCGGTGATTTCAACGAATGGGGAACAATTTCGGCTTTGGATGCAAGCACACCGGGTTTGAGGTTCTTGAACCCAGGGGCAAGTTTTCCGGCATTGCGCCCCTTAGCACATCTTGACCGGTTTGCGCTTAGTGATGAATTGAAAGTCAACGATTGCGGGGTCTTCACAATGCGCCCTGCCCCCATTGCCTCCGATCATCTCCCTATCTGGGCTACATTGCGCATGGCGCGATAACGTGAAGACAAAGCGCAACCAAATATGATCAGCGTGGGCGCAGCCCACTCCGCTGGATCAAGCCGCCCAAACCGTGGTAGTCCCCCTCTAACAGACATTTAACTGATCAAAATACAGGACATTTTCGATGACTTTGCTTCAGATCACCTCTCTTCTAATCGTCCTCGCGGGTGCCTTTGGCGCGATCAACTATCTATTTTTGAAACTGCCATCTGCTATTGGGATTTTGATTGTCGCGCTTTTTGCAAGTTTTGGCGTTCTATTGATGGACATTGCAGCACCGCATTTGGGGATCGCTGAATCAGCACGGGTGTTCATCACGAGCATTGATTTTTCAGAGGCACTGTTGGAAGGGATGTTGGGGCTATTACTTTTTGCAGGGGCACTACACGTAAAGTTGCGCGATTTACGTAAAGAGTGGGTGCTTGTCTTATTGATGGCAACGCTTGGTATTGGCCTTTCCACAGCAGTAGTCGGCTTTGGGTTCAGCTGGATCACAGGCATGCCTTTGATGATCGCACTGGTCTTTGGCTCATTGATTTCACCAACCGATCCGGTCGCAGTATTGGGGGTACTGCGCGAGGCGAACCTGCCTAAATCTCTTGAGACAAAGATCGCCGGAGAAAGCCTGTTTAACGACGGTGTTGGCTATGTTGTATTTCTCGTTTTGGTTAGCATCGCCTTTCCATCTGCTGATGGCCACGCTGCAACGGCGCAAGGGGCAATCCAACTATTTGTTCAAGAGGCCTTTGGTGGTGCTCTATTAGGTATCGTTTTGGGGTGGCTTACATTCCGGGTGATGCGCTTGATTGATGATTACAGTCTTGAGGTATTGATCACGCTGGGCCTTGCATTCGGGGGCTATGAGCTAGCAGTTTGGCTGCATGTTTCAGCACCTATTATGGCTGTTTGCGCAGGTTTGTTGATTGGGGATATCGGCGCCAAACATGGCATGAGCGAAGAAACACGTAGATATGTTGATGCCTTCTGGAAGCTGATTGACGAAATCCTAAATGCTGTCCTGTTTTTGCTAATCGGATTTGAGGTTTTCGCCGTCGCATTTGAAAGCAATTTCCTGATTGTTGGGGTCATGACAATCCTGCTCGCTCTACTTGCGCGATTGGCTGCCGTCTTGGTGCCTGTCTTGATCCTTAAACCGTTTCGGGGATTTTCACGTGGTGTGGTGCCGATCATGACGTGGGGCGGGCTGAAGGGGGGCATCTCCGTTGCTCTGGCGCTTGCGCTGCCTGACAATGAGTGGAAACCTCTAATCCTGACGTGCACATATATTGTTGTGATTTTCTCGATTGTGGTTCAAGGCTTGACTGTGGCGCCATTGGCCAACAAGCTGGGTCGCGAACCTGATCTGGTGTAAATATGACTGATTTTCTAATTTATGATGTGTTTTCAAAGGAAGCATTTGGGGGCAATCAACTTGCGATCATCCCCGATGCCTCATTGTTGCCAGAAGATGACCTGCAATGCATTGCGCGTGAATTCAACTTTTCTGAAAGCACATTTGTGTTTCCTCCAGAAAACCCTGCCCATACGGCACGCGTACGGATATTCACGCCGACCATGGAAATCCCGTTTGCCGGCCATCCGGTGATTGGGACGGCGGTGGCATTGGCCGACGCAGGGCAATCTGGGGGTATGGTATTGGAATTGGGTGTTGGCCCTCTGAAATGTTTTGCCGAAGATGGGCAAGCGCGTTTTACCACCGAAGTTCCGTTGGAAATTATCGCCCATCCTGAGGCGTTGGAGGCGTCTACAGCTCTTGGCCTGCGGGTTGATGATATTAAAACTGATGTACATGGTCCGGTTCTTGCGTCGCTGGGTCTGCCTTTTACCATTAGTGAATTGGCCAGCCGTGATGCGTTAAGCCGTATCACCTGTGATGTAGCTGCTTTCCGCGTTGGGGCGGTGAAATACCCTGCCGCGTTGGATTTTGCTCAATTCGTTTATGTCCGCGAGGGAGATGTCGTCCATGCACGCATGTTCGCGCCGTTGGACAACATCCCAGAAGATCCTGCCACGGGCAGTGCATGTGCCACGTTGGGTGCGTTGCTTTGCCAGATCACTGGGGATGATCAGGCGCTGTCTATTCGCCAAGGCGAAGCCATGGGGCGGCTCAGCCTAATTGAACTATCCACGCAACAATCTGATTTGGGCACATCTGTCACCATTTCAGGCGCTGCAAAACGTGTGATGCAAGGTAGGTTAATCTACTAAAAGAATGCTGGGAGACAGTAGGTTTCTACAGCTATGCAATTTTTGATACGCACGAAAAAGGGCACCACATTCGGTGCCCTTTTGCATTTTCAATTTTGTGTTTAGGCTGCTTGGGAGCCACTTCGTCCCTTAGGCGGACCACTGCGCCGACGGTTTTGACCGCCCGGCTTACCTGCTCCACCTGGCTTGCCGCCGCCAGCTTTTTGACCGCCGCCGCCATAGCCACGCCCGCCACCTGGGCGACCACCGCCGCCGCCGCCGCCAAAACCGCGACCTTTGGGTTTGCTTTTGTGGCTTGGATCATCCATGCCAACCCATGGGCGACCGGAGGCCACTGGCACATCCATTTTCAGAACTTTTTGGATAGCCTTCAGCTCGTCAATCTCATCTGGTGCACAAAATGCTACTGCTGCACCGTCTTTGCCCGCGCGCGCAGTACGACCAATACGGTGAATGTAGTTTTCAGGCACATTCGGCAAATCGTAGTTATAAACGTGGCGAACATCTGGAATATCCAAACCACGTGCAGCCACATCTGTTGCGACCAACACGCGTACTTCACCAGCTTTAAATGCTCTAATCGCGCGTTCGCGTTGTCCTTGGCTTTTGTTGCCGTGGATGGATTGCGCGGCATAACCTGCGGCCACCAAGGCTTTCATCAGCTTTTCTGAACCATGTTTGGTACGACCAAACACAATCGCGGCCTCATCACGGTGCGCATCAAGCAATTCGATCAACAAGGAGGTTTTTTCCGCCTTGGCAATGAAGTGCACACATTGCGTAACCTTATCCGCAGCCTGACCCGGAGGTGCCGTTTGCACCCGAATTGGATCAGTTAGGTAGGAGCTTGCGATCTCTGACATTTGTTTTGGCATTGTGGCCGAAAACAGCATGGTTTGGCGTTTGGCAGGTAGCATGTTGGCGATTTTGCGCAGCGCATGGATAAAGCCCAGATCAAGCATTTGATCCGCCTCGTCCAATACCAAAAAGCTAGTTTCGCGCAGATCAAGGGCACGGCGATCCATTAGGTCAATCAAACGACCTGGCGTTGCCACCAGAACATCCGTACCGTTAGAAAGGCGTGTGATTTGCGGATTGATCGATTGACCGCCCACAACGAGGCCCACCTTAAATGGTGTTCCCTCGACCAGTGCACGCAGGCTTTCTTGGATCTGTTTTGCCAACTCACGGGTTGGAGCCAAGATCAAGGCGCGTACAGTTTTTGGCATAGGTTTGCTGCCGTAGGTTTGCAAACGTGCAATCAGCGGCAGGCCAAAAGCCAGTGTTTTACCGGTGCCGGTTTGTGCCAGCCCCATAACGTCTTTGCCCTCAAGGCCGTGCGGAATGGCACGTTCCTGAATTGGCGTAGGCTCTGTGAGGCCCATAGATGTTAGTTTAGTAACAAGTGATTCTGGCAATCCCAGATCGGCAAAATTTGCCATCTCATATCCTTTCGCGCCCCTATCATAGGAGGCTTGCAGCGCGTCCGCGCCGCAGTGGTGCTTCATCTGAAACAACTCATGCCCTGTGCATGAACTCATCAGATGAGTCTGGCCCCACGCGTGATTTTGGGATCATAGGTTTCGCCGTTTGTCCGGCCGGTGTGTCCCGGTCTTGCTTTGGCTGCTCACGCGGCAGACGGCGTCTGTGCGCCTCATGCACAGGTCACAGCCGTTCTGTCAAGGCAGTTTCAAGCTACCGATCATTCATGATTGGCCAAAATAGGAGGTTTGAGACAGCCGGCCCTGCCCTAGGTTTTAAGGGAATAGCGGTCGGGTTCTTCAAAAATATCCATTACTTTTGAACCTGCATAAACTTTGGCGGCATGTACTGTGCCGGTTTCAATGAAATAAGTTTCTCCCGGATGATATGAACGGGTTGCGCCATCGATTGTAAGGTCTACTTGCCCAACTAGAACGGTTCCCCACTGACCCTTGTGAGAATGGGGGGGTAACTCAACATCCTTGTGCACATCAAAAAACACGGCCAATCCCTGCTCTGTTTTCATAACGTGAGTTGTTACCATGTCAGCGGGCAGAGGCAGATCAATTGACGGAAAGGCCTTAATAAAATCTGGTAATTCCAAGGTGATATCTCCGTTTATAGTTGGTGTTCAAACAGCCTAACGTCACATGGCAATAAGTACAGCCCAACCGTTATCAATATGCCGGCCTATGTTTTGCCTCTTGCGTATTTCCCGGATTTCAGATTTTCCTAACTTTGATGCCGCTTTGTGCGCGCAGAGCAACGCCTTTCTCACATTGGAAAACACCCCATGAACAACCTGAACGGTATCTTGTTGGTAATTGCCTCTATGGCCGCCTTTACGATCGAAGATATTTTCATCAAGCGGCTCTCTACTGAGGTGGCAACTGGGCAAATCCTGGTGGTTATTGGCGTGTTCTGTGGGCTGACCTTTTTTGCCATGATGCTTTGGTCGCGGAATTCATTGTTTCGGGTTGAGGCATGGAGCGTCGCATCTGTTGCTCGTATTATTAGCGAGGCCTTTGCTGCGTTTTGCTTTGTTACGGCTCTGTCACGTGTTGATATCTCTACTGTTGCGGCGGTGTTTCAGGCTACTCCGCTGGCAATCACCATGGGGGCCGCCTTGTTCATGGGGGAAAAGGTAGGTTGGCGACGTTGGAGCGCTATTTTTGTCGGGCTTGCAGGTGTCATTATTATCATCAGGCCGGGTGCAAGTGGATTTGACCAACAGGTTCTGTGGGTTGTCGCCGCTGTTCTTTTGATCGCCGTGCGTGACCTGACCACCCGGAGAATTTCGTCCAAAGTTGCTTCGACTGTCATTTCCTGTCAGGCCTATGCCGGCTTGATGATCGCAGGTGTTTTGATGCTGTTGTTTATGCCCGGACAAGAAATCTCAGCCATCGCACCACATCACATTTGGGCCTATGCTGCAGCCGTGGTGTTTGGCGTTGCCGGTTATTATGGCATTGTTTCAGCCATGCGTGTTGCCGATGCGTCTGCTGTTACGCCGTTTAGATATATGCGCCTGCCGTTTTCCATTCTTGCGGGAATGCTGGTGTTTCAGGAACGCCCGGATTTGATCACCTATCTTGGTGCTGCCTTGATTATCCTTTCAGGCCTTTACACATTTTTACGTGAACGCCGCCTTGCTCACGAAGAAATTGCTGCGGCGGGATAAAAAAACTCGCCAATTCACGTAGAAACCCGCAAAATGTTGGCGCAAACAGCAAAATGTTAGCCCTAACCTGCCGGTTTTGCGCATGTTAGCGATAACGCAACCCGTTTACATTCGGCATGACGCTGTTATAGCTGCGCCAACTTTGTGGTTAGCCAAGGAACCTGTAATGAGCACCATTATCGACATCCACGCCCGTGAAATTCTGGACAGCCGGGGCAACCCGACAGTTGAAGTTGACGTGGTTCTCGAAGACGGAACCATGGGCCGTGCGGCAGTGCCATCTGGTGCGTCAACGGGTGCATACGAAGCCGTTGAAAAACGTGATGGCGATACCGCGCGCTATATGGGTAAAGGCGTTCTAGAAGCTGTAAATGCTGTCAACGGCGAGATCGCCGAAGAGTTGGTTGGCATGGACGCGACGGAACAAGTCGCCATTGATCAAATAATGATCGAGCTTGATGGCACCCCAAACAAGGCCCGTCTGGGTGCCAATGCAATTCTGGGCGTTTCAATGGCCGTTGCTAAGGCTGCCGCTGAATTTACCGGTCAGCCCCTGTTTCGCTATATCGGTGGTACATCAGCACGCATGCTGCCCGTTCCGATGATGAACATCATCAATGGCGGCGAGCATGCCGATAATCCAATCGACATCCAAGAATTCATGATCATGCCCGTGGCCGCGGAGAACATTCGCGAAGCGATCCGCATGGGCTCTGAGGTGTTTCACACCTTGAAAAAAGAACTTACTGCTGCGGGTCTATCTACTGGTATCGGCGACGAGGGTGGTTTTGCCCCTGACATCGCATCAACGCGTGAGGCGCTTGATTTTGTTCTGAAATCTATCGAAAAAGCGGGTTATGTTCCTGGCAAGGACATCTATCTTGCACTCGATTGTGCCGCGACTGAATATTACAAAGACGGCAAATACGTTCTTTCTGGCGAAGGGAAATCCCTGACGTCGGAGGAAAACGTAGCCTATCTTGCGGCATTGGTAGCTGATTACCCAATCATCTCTATTGAGGATGGCATGTCCGAAGACGATTGGGACGGCTGGAAAGCCCTGACAGACGCATTGGGTGACAAAATTCAGTTGGTTGGCGACGATCTATTTGTAACCAACCCGGAGCGCCTAGCGATGGGCATCGAACTTGGGTCGGCCAATTCAATGCTGGTTAAGGTCAATCAAATCGGCACGCTAACAGAAACACTAAAGGCCGTCGACATGGCCCACCGCGCACGGATGACAAACGTCATGTCGCACCGCTCTGGTGAAACGGAAGACGCAACCATTGCCGACCTTGCTGTTGCGACCAACTGTGGTCAGATCAAGACCGGCTCTTTAGCGCGTTCAGACAGACTCGCGAAGTATAACCAGTTGATCCGTATCGAAGAAATGCTGGGTGAAACTGCTGAGTATGCTGGTCGTTCAATCTTGAAATAACGGCTCGACCTGTTCATCGGTGGTAATGACACCCTATGCCTCGCCATTTTTGGCGGGGTATTTTTTTGTATAGTGATAATTCCACCAAACGGTGCACCAGCCAAAACTGGTCACATACACCAGCTATGTCTTGACCTTTGGTTTGAGCCAAAGGTTAGTAGATTGCAGTGTATCACCAACATTACAATCCTCGGGTTTTGCAATTGCCAGCCCAACATTTGAGATATCTTCGACATGGATCATTCAACTGCCCTTGCAACACTATCAAGTGATACAAAGAACCAACTTCAGCATCGCTCAGATGTTGCCGGGATGTTGCATCTAGTTGGCCATGTCACCGCTATTTTCCTATGTAGTGGCTATATAATTGCACAGCTTCCGTTTTGGTATTTGATGATGCTACCACAGGGTGTTTTGTTGGTATTTCTGTTCACGCTAAGTCATGAATGCACCCATTTCACACCGTTCAAAACCCGTTGGATCAACAATGCGGTTGGCCATGCGGTCAGCCTACCCTTGATCTTGCCGTTTACATGGTTTCGCTATTTCCATCTTGCGCATCATAAACACACCAACGATCCAGATAATGACCCTGAACTGGAGCATGGGCCGCGCCCCAACTCACGCAAGGGCATGCTACTGTATTTGTCTGGTTTGGGATATTGGCGAGCGATGGTCACCACACTGATCCAAAATGCCTTAGGTCAGATTCATGCGCCATATCTCCCTGAACGAAAGCATGGTGCCATTAAGCGAGAAGCGCGTATTTTACTCGGTTTATACGTTTTAATTGGCCTTAGCTTGATCCTATCACCGCTCGCTTTGACGCTTTGGCTCGTGCCCATACTGATAGGTCAACCTATTCTTCGTTTGTATTTGTTGGCAGAGCATGGGCTTTGCCCACCGGTTGCCAATATGTTGGAAAACACACGCACGACATTTACCAATCGCGTCATCCGCGCATTGGCATGGAATATGCCGTATCATGCTGAACACCACAGCGCGCCAAATGTGCCGTTCCATCAACTGCCCGCATTGCATGACCACCTACGGGATCATTTGAAATCGACCTCAAACGGATATTCAGAGTTTAGCCGCGATTATATTCGTACTTTAGATTGATTGAGTAGGCTTTTTTGGGCAAGCGTCAGTTGGAATGTAATAGATTACTCAGCCATGGGAACACTAACAACGCCGCCACCTACCAAGGCCATAACCCCGGTTGTTGATGGACACGATGTTGGCAACCCACGCGCAACACGCACTCCTAAATAGGCAAATGCCTGCGCTTCTAGCATATCACCATCCAGACCGACTTCTTCAACGGGTACAACCTGACAAGTCAACGATACACGCAGCATTTCCATCAAAACCGGGTTTAGCCGTCCGCCCCCGGTCACCAGCACCTTGGTTGGGGGTGTTGGGCAATGCTCCATCCCGTGCGCGACCGCTGCCGCACACATGGCAGTAAGCGTCGCTGCAGCATCGGCATCTGACAGTTCGCGTACCAGCTCAATCATTTCTGCGAAATCGTTCCTGTCTAGTGATTTTGGTGGTACACGTGCGAAATAGCTTTCTGCAAGAAACAATTCCAATGCACCCGTTTCAACAGTGCCTTGACGGGCGATCGCCCCATCCTTGTCAAAATCCAAACCAAGTCGTTCACGCAATAGATCATTGATCGGCGCATTAGCAGGCCCTGTGTCAAATGCCAGCAACGCACCCTCGGTTTCTGGGGTGTCTTTTGAGGGATCAACAAAGGTGATGTTCCCCACTCCGCCAAGATTTAGAAATGCCACTGGCTCTTGTGCGTTAAACCACTTGGCACATGCAAAATGAAAGAACGGCGCAAGGGGGGCGCCCTCCCCTCCAAGTTCAACATCAGCAGACCGGAAATCCCAAACAACAGGCACATCCAACGCATTTGCAATGACCTGACCATCGCCAACCTGACAGGTCCCGCGACCGCGCGGTTCATGCGCCAATGTCTGCCCATGAAACCCGATTAAATCGACATTGGCAAACCCTGAGAGGACATCAATATGGGCAGCCTCGACAAGATCTGCGGCGTCTTCGGCGGCCACCCCAGACCAATGCCCCAAGGCCGCGCCTAGGCGCTGACGTTCTGCTGTGGAATATGCGCGGTAAGCACGTTGGCCAAAGTTGAAAATCTTATGACCGTCAGTCTCAACAACTGCTGCATCCACCCCATCAAGAGAGGTTCCCGACATCGCACCTAGTGCCCTTACGGCCCCACTCTTTAACTTGGCCTTCAACATGGCCTTTTCCTTTAGAAAATCCCCGCCTATACACGGTCTGTAAATCATACGAGACGGATGCCATGACCTACCACCCCAAATCGGACTTCATTGCTGTAATGATGCAGCGCGGCTTTCTAGCGGATTGCACCGATTATCAGGGCCTTGATGAGGCTTTGGTAAAGGGTGTTGTGCCTGGATACATCGGTTTTGACGCAACAGCCAAATCCCTGCATGTCGGCAGCCTGATCCAAATCATGATGTTGCGCTGGTTGCAGAAAACTGGCCACAAGCCGATCACACTTATGGGTGGCGGCACTACTAAGGTGGGCGATCCATCATTCCGGGCGGATGAACGCCCGTTGCTGACGGCGGATCAGATTGATGGCAATATTGCTGGCATTAAGCGGGTTTTCTCAAAATATGTGACCTATGGTGATGGCCCTACGGATGCTGTCATGCTGAACAATGCTGAATGGTTGGACGAGCTGAACTATCTGGATTTTCTGCGAGATATTGGGCGGCATTTCTCTGTAAACCGCATGCTCAGCTTTGAATCAGTAAAATCCCGGTTGGATCGAGAGCAGTCTCTTTCGTTCCTTGAGTTCAACTACATGATTCTACAAGCATATGATTTCATGGAGCTAAATCGACGCTATGGGTGCCGTCTCCAGATGGGTGGCAGTGATCAATGGGGCAATATTGTCAACGGCATTGACCTAACCCGCCGTACAATTGATGGCCAAGTGTTTGGGCTGACCTCGCCATTGTTAACAACATCTGATGGCAAGAAAATGGGCAAATCACTGGACGGTGCTGTCTGGCTGAACGCAGATATGCGCAGTACCTACGAGTTCTGGCAATTTTGGCGTAACACCACCGACGCCGATGTTGGACGATTCCTAAAGCTATACACCGAAATGCCTTTGGATGAATGTGACCGCCTGGGCGCGCTGGCTGGTTCTGAAATCAACCATGCAAAAATTGTTCTTGCAAATGCGGTGACAACTTTGTGCCACGGAGCTGATGCGGCAAGTGCCGCAGAGGCTACCTCACGCGAAGTCTTTGAAAAGGGCGGTATTGGGGATGACCTTCCGACCCTCACCCTGACAGCGGCAGATATTGGTGATGGTATGTCGATTGTGCAAATCATTGTTCAAGCCGGATTGGCGAAATCTGGCAAGGAAGCAAAACGGCTGATCGCCGAAAATGGTGCACGTTTGAATGATGCTCCGATGACGGAGACGGGTTTAATGATTGACATCAACGCGTTGTCGGATCCAATCAAGCTGAGTGCAGGTAAAAAGCGCCATGCTTTGGTACGTTTGGCTGATTGAATAACATTTAAACACGAACTGCCGCCATTATATTTGGCGGCAGATGACCCTGAATTGTCAGGTTTCAGGGCACTACATGATATCTATGCCGCAGTTGCTCGTCCGCCAGAGCACATCATTCGTAATAATGAGGTAGTAGATTCGAACCCGACCATCGGTACAAAATTATAACATACTTTCAATCTATTAGCCTATTTAGTGCGTAATTGGTTTGCATATTAGTTCCTAATTGATGAAATTCGCGGTCCGTTCCTACATTCATTTGGGACAACTATGTCGGTGACGACTGTAGTATTAAAAAATTCTTTCCGGTGTGATCGGAGCGGATGGAGGAACTATTCATGATGAACGAAGAACGCTTCCTGCAACGCAACATAGAGCACTCC
>CAXIAD010000052.1:0-21472 GCA_964021645.1 uncultured Cognatishimia sp.
CGGCATAGGTTGAGGCGTAGGTGATGCGTGGATTTTGCCATGTTAGAGACTGATCTTCTGTCCACGCTTGCCAGTTACAGAGTGTATTGGCGCAGTCAAAGAGGTGGGTTTGGTGCAGTGATTGGAGATCTGCGGCGGCATTTGTTTGGGCAGGCCAATTGGGGGCCGTTGCGGGGGCTGCGATGGGATAGAAATATTCGCTGGCGAGTTTTTCGGCGCGGGTTTCGGTGGCAGGATGCACGGAAAAGCGAATTTCGATATCGGCGGAGGCGGCGTATTGCAGGGGCTCCCACAGCTCTGTGATGATGTTGAGGTGGATGTTGGGGAATTGGGCGTAGAATGCGCCAAGGCGCGGGGCGAGCCAAAAGGTGGCAAAGCTAAGGTTGGCGTGCACCTGCACCACGCCTTGTTGATCCTGCGATAGTGCCATTGTGCCCCGTGATAGGGTCGAAAATGCCTCGCGTACAACAGGGAGATAGGTGGCCCCTGTGCGGGTTAATTCCAGCGTGCGCGGGCGGCGGTGGAAGAGGGCCTGACCGAGGTGGGATTCAAGGGATTTGATTTGTTGACTGACGGCGGATTGGGTCATGTTCAGCTCTGCTGCGGCACCGGTGAAGGAGAGGTGGCGGGCCGATGCCTCAAACGCGCGAAGCCAGTTAAGCGGGGGGAGGCGGCGTTGCATTTCATAACCTTGTCATAAGTTGAGCTAATGCAGTAGCGATGTTTTTTTCGTTGGTAAAGGGGGCGGGGTTTCTGCAAGTTCGGGGAAAGCAATATGGTAGGCAAAGGAAACGTGATTATGGCTGTTACAGAGCTTCGTGCGAATATGGATCATTGGCAGGAACGTGTGGATATGGCGGCAACGTTTCGCTGGGTCGCGCGGTTGAATATGCATGAGGGGGTGGCGAACCATTTCAGTCTGGCAGTGAGTGATGATGGTACGCAGTTTTTGATGAATGCCAATCAGATGCATTTTGAGCGGGTTCGGGCGAGCAATCTGTTGTTGGTCGATGCAAATGATCCTGAGACGATGAACAAGCCGGGCGCGCCTGATCCGACGGCGTGGGGGTTGCATGGGTCGATACACCGGTTATGCCCACATGCGCGCTGTGTGATGCATGTGCATTCGATTCATGCCACGGTTTTGGCATCCTTGGCGGACAGCCGTTTGTTGCCGATTGATCAGAACACGGCGACGTTTTTCAACCGCTATGTGATTGATGAGCATTATGCGGGGTTGGCGTTTGAGAGCGAGGGTATTCGTTGCGCCGGAATGCTGAGTGATCCGAAGAAGCAGGTGATGATCATGGGCAACCACGGTGTGTTGGTGATCGGGGATTCTGTCGCGGATACATTCAACCGTTTGTATTATTTTGAGCGGGCGGCGGAAACATATATTCGCGCACTTCAGACGGGGCAGCCGTTGCGGGTGTTGTCTGATGAGGTGGCGGAGAAGACGGCCAGCGAGTTGGATGGTTATCCGGGGCAGGGGGATGCGCATCTGAGCGAGATCAAAGCATTGCTGGACGAAAGCGGATCGACCTACGCGCAATGACGGGTAGTCGCTTCTGACACTTGTTGTCAGTAGGGGTGTGATAGGGATGTTCCTGTATCTTATTGAGCAGGGACATCATGGGAATTCAAACTGACCGACTGAACCGCAGCTTTCGCCGCTTTATTGAGGGGGCGGCTGTGTTTTTTGTGGCAACTGCCGGGCCGAGCGGGCGGGTCAATGTTTCGCCCAAGGGGTTGGATGCGTTGCGGATCGTGACGGATCAACAAATCATCTGGTTGAGTGTGAGCGGCAGTGGCAACGAGACGGCGGCTCATATGTTGCAAGACGCGCGCATGACGTTGATGTTTTGTGCCTTTGGCGGGGATGCGATGACGTTGCGCGTCTATGGGCAGGCCAAGGTTGTGCATCCGCGGGATGCGGCGTGGCAGGAACTGTATGCGCTGTTTCCCGACTATGCGGGGGCGCGCAATATTTTCGTTTTGGATATTGATCTGGTGACGACGTCATGCGGATCGGGTGTGCCTGAGATGAATGTGGTGCGCGAGCGGGCCGAGACGGAGCTGGTGCCATGGTATGACGAGATGGGCCCGGAGGGTGTGACGCAGTTCTGGGAGAAGAAGAACCTTGTGAGCCTGGATGGCGCGCCGACGGGTATTTTTGAATAGACGGCAGGGAGGCTGCGCGGGGCAACGCGGCGGATGACGTATTATCCGCTGCGCATAGCGCGGGGGGGGACGCCGAATTCGGCACGAAAGGCGCGGGTCATGGCACTGGGATTAAGGTAGCCGCATCGCAGGGCGATTTCGGCAATGGTAAATTCGCTATCAAGCACAAGTTTGCGCGCGAGATTTAGGCGCAGGCGGCGATAAACGGTTTTGGGGGCGGCACCCAGATCGTGACGCATGCGGGTTTCTAGCGCCTTTTGGGTGCAGCCGGTTTGGCGGGCGATGTCGTTGATGGGCAGGGGATCCTCTAGGTGTTCTTGCATGATGCCAAGGGCGCGTTTGACCATGGTGCCACCGGGACGTGCGCCGCCACTGTGTGAGCGCGCAGAATCGCGGCTCATGAACAATTGCGCCACCTCAAGCGCCAGCGCCTGACCGTGATCGCGCCCAATCATGTGCATGACCAAATCAAAGGCGGCCATCGCGCCGGAACAGGTGATGCGCGCAGCGTCTATGACAAAGCGTTCGCGCTGGGCGGTGATGTCGGGGAAACGCTCTGCAAAGGCGGTCAACTCCTCCCAGTGGATGGTGGCGCGATGACCATCCAGCAGACCCGCCTCTGCCAAGAGCCAGCTACCGGTATCCAGCCCGATCAGTGTGGTGAAACGCGTGGCGGCGGCACGTAAGGCTGAGGCGCTGGCCCAGCCTGCATGCTCGCGAAACCCATAGGAAGGCATGACGGCGAGGAAATCCCCCGTGGCCGCATTTAGTTGCCCATGGGGGGCGACTTGTAGCCCGCTTGAGCTGTGAACGGGCGCGCCTGTCAGAGTGAGAAAATGCCATTCATACAAGGAACGCCGCGACAGCATATTGGCCGCGCGCAGGGGCTCCACTGTGTTGGCAAGGCAATGGTTCGAAAACCCCTCAAACAAAAGGACGCCGATGTGCTGCGTTGCGGCGGAATTTTTGGTCCATTTCTGCATGATAGATGTCTAATACGGCATAGTTTTACCCGTCAAGCGCCGTAACGATTACACAACAACGAAAGTGGAGTGTGAGCGATGCAGTTTGGCCTGACCGAAGAACAGGAGATGATCGTCTCCACCGTGCGTAGTTTTGTGGAAAAAGAGATCTATCCCCATGAGGATCAGGTTGAGCGCACAGGCGAGGTGCCCGAAGAGGTGGCGCAGGCGATCAAGCAAAAGACGATTGATCTGGGATTTTACGCCTGCAACTTTCCGGAAGAAGTAGGCGGCGCTGGGCTAAGCCATTTGGAATTTGCGCTGGTGGAGCGTGAGCTGGGGCGTGGATCAATGGCGTTGAACCATTTCTTTGGTCGACCACAAAACATTCTGATGGCCTGCGAGGGCGAGCAAAAAGAGCGGTATTTGCTGCCAGCCGTGCGCGGTGAGCGCATGGATGCATTGGCGATGACAGAGCCGGGTGCCGGATCAGATGTGCGCGGGATGAAATGTGCGGCGGTGCGCGATGGCGGTGATTGGGTGCTGAACGGCACCAAACATTTCATCAGCGGTGCAGAGCATGCGGATTTTGTGATTGTATTTGTCGCGACGGGCGAAGACATGACGCCGCGTGGCCCGAAAAAGCGCATCACGACATTTTTGGTTGATCGCGGCACGCCGGGGTTCACCATTCGGGACGGATACAAATCGGTTAGCCATCGCGGCTACAAAAATATGATCCTTGAGTTTGATAATTGTCGTCTGCCAGATGCGCAGGTCTTGGGCGAGGTTGATGGTGGTTTTGCGGTGATGAACGAGTGGCTGTATGCCACACGGATCACGGTGGCGACCATGTGTGTTGGCCGTGCGCGGCGGGCGTTTGATTATGCGCTGGATTATGCTGCACAGCGCGAACAATTCGGCCAGCAGATCGGCAAGTTTCAGGGCATTAGTTTTCAAATCGCTGACATGATCACCGAGATTGACGCGGCGGATTTGCTGACATTGGCGGCGGCGGAGCGGTTGGATCGGGGATTGCCTGCGAACCGCGAAATTGCCTCGGCGAAACTATATGCCTCGGAGATGTTGGCGCGGGTGACGGATACGGCGATTCAGGTGCATGGCGGCATGGGGTTGATGGATGATTATCCATTGGCGCGGTTCTGGCGCGATGCACGGGTTGAGCGTATTTGGGACGGCACATCGGAAATTCAGCGTCATATTATCAGCCGTGATTTGCTGCGCCCGCTGGGTGCGTAAGGCGGGTGCGTAAGGTGACTGGATTTATACTATGAGCAAACTTTCCCGTATGATGTCGCCGCAAACCATCGCCGTTATCGGCGGGGGGGCGTGGTGTGCCTTGGTGATAGAACAATGTCGCAAGATGGGTTTTGCAGGGGCGATTTATCCTGTGCATCCCAAGGCGCGCGAGGTTGCGGGTGTGGCTGCATTCGCCAGCGTTGAGGAGTTGCCAAGCGCGCCGGACGCCAGTTTTATCGGAGTCAACCGGGTGGCGACGATTGGTATCGTGGCGGCACTGGCTGCGCGTGGGGCTGGCGGGGCGGTTTGTTTCGCCTCTGGGTTTTTGGAGGCGCAGGCGGAGGACAGTGAGGGGGCCGATTTACAGGTGCGTTTGCTGGCAGCGGCCGGAGAGATGCCGATTTTAGGGCCCAATTGCTATGGCTTCATCAACTATCTGGATGGCGCGTTATTGTGGCCGGATCAGCATGGCGGGCGGCGTGTTGATAGTGGCGTTGCGCTTGTCACGCAAAGTTCGAACATGGCGATCAACCTGACCATGCAGGCGCGTGGATTGCCGGTGGCCTATGTGGTGACGGCTGGCAATCAGGCGCAATCTGGCATTGCTGCGATTGGCGAGGCCTTGTTGGAGGATCCGCGGGTCACGGCCTTGGGGCTGCATATCGAGGGTGTGGGCGATTTGCGCGCGTTTGAGGCGCTGGCGGCCAAGGCGCGTGATCTTGGCAAGCCGATTGTCGCGTTGAAGGTCGGCAAATCAGAGCAAGCGCAGGCGGCCACGGTGTCGCATACGGCGTCATTGGCGGGCGGGGATGCCGGGGCGGCGGCGTTACTATTGCGGTTGGGCATTGCGCGTGTGAACGATCTGCCGTGTTTCCTTGAGACGTTGAAATTGCTGCATGTGGCGGGCAGATTGCCGTCAAATCGTCTTGGCAGTATCAGTTGTTCGGGTGGGGAGGCGAGCCTTGCAGCCGATACGGCGCATGGGCGCGATGTCGTGTTTCCATCGTTGAATGCCACACAACAAGCCGATCTACGCGCGGCCTTGGGGCCGATGGTCGCCCTAGCGAACCCGCTGGATTATCACACCTATATTTGGCGCGATACTGAGGCGATGACGCGGGCCTTTGCTGCGATGATGGACCCCGCGTTGGCGATGACATTGGTGATCGTTGATTTCCCGCGTGCGGATCGGTGTGATCCGGTGGATTGGGAATGCGCGATTGCGGCGACAATCGGGGCGAAACAACGAACTGGTGCCAATGTCGGTATGGTCGCAAGCCTGCCTGAGTTGATGCCAGAGGCTGTTGCAGATCGGTTGATCGCGGCGGGTGTTGTGCCCTTTGCTGGATTAACCGAAGCGATCATCGCCTGTGAAATTGCTGCTAAAATTGCGCCCGAATTGGCCGCCCCTTTGCTGTTGCCATCCACGCCCGAGCAAACAGAAATCATCACCGAAGCAGAGGCCAAGCACCGTTTGGCCCAGCACGGGTTGCGCATCCCGACGGCGCGCCAATGTGGCAGTGCCGAGGCGGCAGGCCATGCCGCTGCGCAGATGGGTTTTCCGGTTGCGGTAAAGGGTGAGGGCATCGCGCATAAAACCGAAGCGGGGGCTGTGGCGTTGAATTTGACCTCTGTTGAGGGCGTCATCGCGGCGGCACAATTGATGCCGACGGATCGGTTCTTGGTTGAGGAAATGGTCACAGGCACCGTCGCAGAGCTGCTGATTGGAGTGATGAATGACCCGGCACATGGGTTTGTGATGACCTTGGCGGCAGGCGGTGTTTTGACCGAAGTTCTGCAAGACAGCGCCTCGTTTTTGCTGCCAGCAACGGATCAGATGATTGAGCACGCATTGGACAGTTTGCGGGTGTCGAAATTGTTGGCGGGCTATCGCGGTGCCCCTGCGGCAAACCGTGGTGCGATCTTGCGGGCGGTGCGCGCAGTGGAGGCGTATGTTCTTGCCAATGCTGACGGGCTGCAGGAGATTGAGATCAACCCGTTGCTGTGCACGCCTGTGGATGCGGTGGCGGCAGATGCGCTGATGCGGTGCAAGGATTGACCGAATATAGCGGAGGAGACGGGGCTAGCGGCCTCTGTGTTTTCCCGCAGAATGATAGATTGATTTGTGACAGGAGAGACGTGAATGACCGATAATTCAGTAGATAGCCCCGTAAAGACCCGGCGTGAGGGGGCCATTTTGGAAATCACACTTGACCGTCCCAAGGCCAATGCGATTGATCTGAAAACCAGCATTGTGATGGGTGAAGTATTTCGCGAGTTTCGCGATGATCCGACCCTGCGCGTGGCGATCTTAACCGGAGCGGGGGCAAAATTCTTTTGCCCGGGTTGGGATCTGAAGGCTGCGGCGGACGGGGATGCGGTTGACGGCGATTACGGCGTTGGCGGGTTCGGTGGTCTGCAAGAATTACGCGACATGAATAAGCCGGTGATTGCTGCGGTGAATGGGATCGCTTGCGGGGGGGGGCTTGAGTTGATGATCTCTGCGGATATCATTATCGCGGCGGACCATGCGACATTTGCCTTGCCGGAAATTCGCTCGGGTACAGTGGCGGATGCGGCCAGTGTGAAATTGCCAAAACGCATCCCCTATCATATCGCGATGGAGCTATTGCTGACCGGGCGCTGGTTTGACGCAGCAGAGGCGCATCATTGGGGGCTGGTGAATGAGATCGTTGCGGCGGATCAATTGATGGCGCGCGCATGGGAGCAGGCGCGGTTGCTCGCGAGCGGCCCACCGCTGGTTTATGCAGCGATCAAAGAGGTGGTGCGCGATGCTGAGGATAGCAAGTTTCAGGACGCGATGAACCGGATCACCAAACGCCAGTTGCGTTCAATTGATGCGCTCTATGCCTCTGAGGATCAGTTGGAAGGCGCGCGCGCCTTTGCTGAGAAACGTGATCCAGTATGGCAGGGTAAATAGACGGATTTGGGGGGTGATACCCGCCCCTCATGCGCCCGCCGAGGGAAAATCCGCTTTGGATTTTTTCGAGACATAAAGCGCGCCGCAGGCGCTCCGCTGGATTAAGGCGGGGCGCGCTGGATTAGCGTTTGCGAAACAGGGCGACATAGCCTTGATCGTCTTTGTGCTCGCCTGTGGCGCGTTTCCCGTAAAAGCGCAGTTGTGGTAGGCGTAAATCGGTTATCTTTGGGGCAAGTTGCGCAAGCTTGGCCTCAAAACCCGCAGCAACAAAATGCTGTGCGTTGATTGACAGCGCCAGCAGGCCGCCCGGTTGTGTGATGCGCAGCAATTCATCAATTGCATCCGGGCCAACATGGCCACTGGTAAAGGTGCCAGAGCTGGTGATGCCGGCATATGTGTCATTCTCAAGCTGAAGCCGCGCGGTAAGATCGCCGGTGAACAGCCTGCGGTAAACGCCTTTGGTGGCGGAAATATCCAACATATCCTGCGAAATATCGGTGCCATCAATCGGACCAAGGTCCAGTTTGGTCAACTCTACCGCGCAGAGGCCTGTGCCCGCGCCAACATCAAGGATTGGCCCGCTCCCTTTTGCTGCGGCAAACTGTGTGGCGACTTGGCGGGGTAGGATATAGTCATTGGCCTGTGCGAAGCTCTCGTCATAGCTATCGGCCCAATTTGCATAAAGGCGCAGGGAATCTTCGGGTGTTTTCAGCGCGTAGGCGGCGGCAAGGTTCGGTGAGGTTTTTTCTGTCATGGGTAGATTGAACGCGCAGGCAGAATAAAAAGCAAGAGGGGCTTGTATGTCGGGGGGGCGGCGCGCAATTTGGGGGCATGAATAAGGTATTACTTTCCCTCGGGCACGGATTTTCGGCGCAGTATCTGGCAAAGCGGCTGGTGCCGCAGGGCTGGCATGTGATTGGTACAACGCGAAAACCTGAGAAATTTGAACAGCTTGAAGCGGCGGGTGTTGCGGCCCTGTTGTGGCCTTGCGATTTGGCGCAGGCCTTGCAGGGTGTCACGCATGTTTTAACCTCTGCCGGACCGGATGCGGATGGTGACCCGATTTTGCGCATGGGGCGCGCGGCGATTGTTTCTGCGGCCCCGCAGTTGGAGTGGGTGGGGTATTTGTCCACCACGGGTGTTTACGGGGATCAGGATGGCGGGTGGGTTGATGAAACCTCGCCGCTAGATCCGGCGACAGAACGCGGGCAACGTCGGGTGATGGCAGAGCGGGAATGGCTGGATATCACGGGCTTGCCTGTGCATGTGTTTCGATTGGCGGGAATTTACGGCCCCGGGCGTGGCCCGTTTGCCAAATTACGCCGGGGAATTGCGCAGCGGGTGATCAAAAAGAACCAGATATTTTCGCGTACCCATGTTGAGGATATTGCGCAGGTTTTAGAAGCCTCAATCAATCGGGTTGATCCGGGGCGGGTGTATAATGTGTGTGATGATGATCCGGCCCCGCCGCAGGATGTGATTGAATACGCGGCTGAGTTGCTGGGGATGGCCCCGCCGCCTGCTGTGAAGTTTGAAGATGCGGAAATGAGCGCGATGGCGCGGTCGTTTTATTCAGACAGCAAGCGCGTGCGTAATGATCGCATCAAAGAGGAGTTGGGCGTTGTGTTGAAGCATCCGACCTATAAGGCGACGTTGCGGGCGATGTTGGCTGAGGAGCAGGCCGCCTCTGAGTAGGCGGCGTGCTGTTGTCTGTAGCGTGTAATGGGGGCGCTGCCCCGTCACATTGCGGTGCAATGTGACTCCCCGGGATATTTTTGCTCAGAAGAAGCCGGGGATGTTTGGCGCTTTGCCCTACGGTGTTTGATTAGGCGCTGCGGGTGCCGATTTGGGCGATACCTAGGGTGTCTAGCACTTTGGCCTCAATTTGTTCGGCGTTCATGGCGGCGGTGTCATACATGTCTTTGGGGCTGGATTGGTCGATGAAGATATCTGGCAGCACCATGGAACGGTATTTCAGGCCCTGATCAAAGACGCCGTTTTCTGCGAGAAGTTGCGCCACGTGCGAGCCAAAGCCGCCGATTGCGCCTTCCTCGATTGTGATCAGTGCCTCGTGTTTGGTGGCCAGATCGAGGATCATTTTTTGATCCAGTGGCTTGGCAAAGCGTGCGTCGGCGATGGTGGGGGTGATGCCTTTGGCGGCTAGGGCCTCGGCGGCTTTTTTGACCTCCTCAAGGCGGGTACCAAAGGAGAGCAGGGCGACGCGATTACCCTGCTGGATCATGCGGCCTTTGCCGATTTCTAGCGGGATGCCGCGTTCGGGCAAATCAACGCCTGCGCCTTCGCCGCGGGGGTATCTAAAGGCGATGGGGCCGTCGTTGTGCGCGGCTGCTGTGGCGACCATATGCACAAGCTCTGCCTCATCTGCGGCGGCCATTACGACAAAGCCGGGCAGGTTGGCGAGGTAAGCGATATCATAGCTGCCTGCATGGGTCGCCCCATCGGCCCCGACAAGCCCCGCACGATCAATGGCAAAGCGTACGGGCAAGCGTTGGATGGCAACGTCATGCACGACCTGATCATAGCCGCGTTGTAAAAATGTAGAGTACATGGTGCAAAAGGGTTTCATCCCGCCAGCAGCGAGGGCTGCACAGAAAGTCACGCCGTGTTGTTCGGCAATCGCCACGTCAAAGCAGCGGCTGGGATAGCGTTCAGCAAAGAGATTTAGCCCTGTGCCATCGGGCATGGCGGCGGTGACGGCGCAGATTTTGTCATCCTCCGCGGCCTCGCGCACGAGAGCATCGCCATAGACCGAGGTATAGGAGGGCGCGTTGGAGGGAGTTTTGCGCTGTTTGCCGGTTAGGACATCAAATTGTGCTGTGGCGTGGCCTTTGTCGCGGGCCTGTTCGGCGGGGGCGTATCCCTTGCCTTTTTTGGTGAGGATATGCAGCAGGATCGGGCCAGTGGCGCGTTGATGCAGGGTGCGCAGGACCGGGAGCAACTGGTCCATGTCGTGGCCATCAATGGGGCCGACATAGGAGAAACCCAGCTCTTCGAATAATGTGCCGCCGACGGTCATGCCTTTTAGCATTTCTTTGGCGCGTTTGGCCCCCTCGCGGAAGGGTTCGGGGAGCAGGGATACCGCGCCTTTGGCGGCTGATTTTAGTTCCTGAAACGGATCGCCCGCATAGAGGCGGGACAGGTAGGCCGACATGGCACCCACGGGTGGGGCGATGGACATTTCATTGTCATTGAGCACCACAAACAGGCGTTTGTTCAGGTGGCCCGCGTTATTCATTGCCTCGTAAGCCATGCCCGCGCTGATGGAGCCATCGCCGATCACGGCAATTGCATCACCTAGGCCGCCGTCGCAATTACCGCCCAGATCGCGGGCAACGGCAAAGCCTAGGGCCGCAGAAATTGAGGTGGAGCTATGGGCCGCGCCGAAGGGGTCGTAGACGGATTCTGAACGTTTGGTGAAGCCGGAAAGCCCGTCTTTGGTGCGCAGGGTGCGGATGCGGTCACGCCGTCCGGTCAGGATTTTATGGGGGTAGCATTGGTGGCCGACGTCCCAGATCAGCTTATCCTTGGGCGTGTCAAAAATCGCATGTAGGGCGACGGTGAGTTCGACCACACCAAGGCCAGCGCCGAGGTGACCACCGGTTTCAGACACAGCAGACACGGTTTCGCTGCGCAATTCGTGGGCGATTTGGGTCAGTTGCGCGTCGGAGAACTGTTTCAGGTCCGCAGGGCGGTGCACGCGGTCAAGCAGCGGTGTTTCAGGTCTGGCTGACATGTGGCTTGCACCCTTCTAAAGCGGTTCGCGTTTCAGGTGGTTTGCACCCTTTGCCCGAAACGCGGGAAACATTCGTCTGTCGTGGGCGTTTTGAAATATTGCCGTATTTAGCAATAGGACGAAACGCAAATACTTAGTTGTCGCGCGAGATAACGAAGCGCGCGGCGTCTCGCAAGGTTTCTGCCTGATCACCGTAAACGTCAAGGGCATCGCAGGCCTGCTGCACAAGGTCGCGGGCGCGCAGTTTTGCGGCATCCAGCCCGAGGAGCGATACAAAGGTGGCCTTGCCTGCGGAGGCGTCTTTGCCCACTGCTTTGCCCACTTTTGCGCTATCTCCCTCGACATCCAGCACATCATCCCAGATTTGAAAGGCGAGGCCGAGGGCATCGCCGTAATCCTCAAGAAAGCAGGTGTTTTCGTCTGCCATACGCGCACCAGCGGCGGCGGACCATGTGATCAAGGCACCGGTTTTGCCCGCTTGCAGACGGGTGATCTCTGGCAGGGTGAGGGGGGTCGCGGCGGTTTCGGCGGCGATATCCAAGACCTGCCCGCCAACCATGCCACCAACCCCCGCTGCACGGGAAAAGGAGCGCATGAGGTCGATTTTGGCACCATCTGGTAGGCTGGCATCGGCGATCAACTCAAACCCGAGGCTTTGCAGGGCGTCGCCTGCCAATACGGCGGTGGCCTCGTCCCATTTGCGGTGCACGGTTGGGTGGCCCCTGCGCAAATCGTCGTCGTCCATGCAGGGCATATCATCATGCACAAGGCTATAGGCGTGAATGCATTCAATTGCGGCGGCAACATTTGCTGCTTGCGCTGGATGCACGCCATGAATGCGCGCGCTTTCAAGTACAAGGAAACCGCGCAGCCCTTTGCCGCCATGCACCGCATAGGACATGGGCTGACATAGCGCGCTGTCATAGGGGTGCAGGCTACAGGCAATCGTTTCGGCCACCAGATCACGTGCGGCGGTCAGAGAGATATCCAAAGACTGGCGTTCAGGGATGGGCAAATTCATCCGCTCCAAAGGTCGCATTGATCCTCACAGCCCCTCGACAGGTTTCAGACCACTTGGATCGCCGTTAGAATCCAGCGTGATGGCGGCGACTTTTTCTTCGGCTTCTTTCAGTTTGGCTTCGCAGCGGGCCTTAAGCTCGGCACCGCGTTCATAGAGTTTGATGGAATCGTCCAGCGCGACATCGCCGCGTTCAAGTTTGCCAACGACCTGTTCTAATTCGGCCATCGCTTGTTCAAAACTCATCTCTGCAACGGGCGTATCGCTCATGCGCCATTCTCCATCAATTCCGTGACATGTGCTGCGGTTGAAGCCGCGAGTGCTGTCAGATCATATCCCCCTTCAAGAGTCGAGACGATGCGGCCCTGACAATGCGTTTTGGCGAGGGCGCAAATCTGTTTGGTAAGCCATGCAAAATCATCGGTGGACCAGTTGAGATTGGCCAATGGATCGGCGCGGTGGGCGTCAAAACCGGCGGATATGATGATCAGCTGCGGGTCGAAGCGGGTGAGGGCGGGGAAAACCTCTGCCTCATAGACGCGGCGCATGTGGCGGCCATCAGAATCGGCAGGTAGGGGCAGGTTAAAGATATTGTTATGTCCGCCAGTTTCATGCGCGGCCCCAGAGCCGGGCCAGAGCGGCATTTGATGCGAGCTGAAGAACTGCGCGCGGGGTTCATCCCACAGCAAATCCTGTGTGCCATTGCCGTGGTGCACGTCGAAATCGACCACACTGACGCGGTCTATCCCGTGGCGCTCCATTGCGTGTTTGGCGGCGATGGCGGCATTGCCAAACAGGCAAAAACCCATGGGGGTTGATTGCTCGGCGTGATGACCCGGCGGGCGACAGGCGACAAAGGCGTTGGTCACCTCATCTGCCATCACAGCATCAACTGCGGCGATGATGCCGCCAACAGCGCGGCGTGCGGCCTGAATGGAGCCGGGTGACATATGGGTGTCACCATCAATGGCGCGGCTGCCCTGTTCGGGTTCGGCGGCGATGAGGGTGTCTAGGTGGCTTTGGGGGTGGCAGAGCAGGATATCTGCGTCCTCGCAAAGGGGTGAGGCGCGGCGATCAAGCGCGTCAAATTGCGAGGCGGATAAGGCGTCGTGGATATAGGACAGGCGGGCCACTTGTTCTGGATGTCCGGCGGGTGTGCGGTGGTTTAGACAATCAGGATGTGAGTAAAGCGCAGTGGTCATGAGGGAACCTCTTGGCTGAGTAAGGATTTGAGGGCGACGCAAGACAGAAGGATGAGCCACAGGTTCAGGCCCCACCACATGGGATCAAAATCCCCTGCGATACTCCAGAATGAAATCGCCATTGCCCCGGCGCAGAACATCAATGTTGCGCCAATCACGGATAGATGTGTGGCGAGTGTGGGTGAAAGTCGACCAAAACGGGCCGTCAGGCCACAGAGGGCAAAAGCCAGATCAATTGGAAAGAACGACCAATTCCACGCAACAATCAGAGGGTTCTGATAATCGGAATACATGTATTCCGGTGGAATCGCGACCACACCAAGCACCAAAGCCGCAGCTAATGCCCAATATAGGAGCATCCCGACCTCGGTTATTGTCATAAGGCGGTGCAGCATTTCGGAGGTCTTTTTGTTAGCAGGTGAGACGCATTAGAGGTGTTAATCGGGGGCCAGCATGTAACCCGCGCCGCGCACGGTTTGCAGGTAACGGGGCTGTTTTGGATCAGCCTCAATTTTGCGGCGCAGACGGGTGATTTGCACATCAACCGCGCGCTCTTGGGCCTGTCCGCGATCGCGGCCCAGATCCTCAACCAGTTTGGTGCGGCTGACGGGCTCTCCCGGGCAGGAGGCGAAAATGCGCATCAGTTGGTTTTCGGTAGCGGTTAGGCGCACAAGGGTATCGCCCTGCCACATCTCGCCGCGGTCAATATCATAACGGTTGGGGCCCAGTTGCAGCACCTTGGGGGAGGTATCGGCCTTTTCGGACTCTGGCACGCGGCGCAAAATGGCGTTGATGCGCAAAAGCAGTTCTTTTGGCTCAAACGGTTTGGGGAGGTAATCATCTGCGCCAGCCTCAAGCCCGGCGATCCGGTCCTCGGTCTCTCCCTTGGCGGTTAGGAGCAGGATCGGCGTGGTGGAATGCTCACGGATGGAGCGGGTCAGGGTGATCCCATCCTCGCCCGGCATCATCACATCCATGACGATCATGTCAAAATCCAACCCCGTAAGAATGCGGCGCGCATGGCCCGCATCACGCGCTGAGGTAACAAGAAAATCGTGGCGGATCAGGAATTTCTGCAACAACCCCCGAATGCGTTCGTCATCATCAATAATCAGCAGGTGGGGGGAGATTTCCATCATGTGCTCGCGTCGCGCAATACCGCATAACGGTGGCGCAGCTCCTTATCCATCATCGCTTCTAGGACGCGGCGAAACCCTGAAACTGACTCGGGGCCAGCCTCGCGGAAGGCGGCGCGCAGGCGGGTTCGTTGGGCATCAGACAGGCGGTTTTCCAAGGCGTTACCGTCTTCTGTCAGGAAAAGATTACGTTCGCGTTTATCAATTTTGCCAACGCGGCTTTCGACCAAACCATCCTCAATCAAGGTGCGCAGAACCCTGTTCAGGGATTGCTTGGTCACGCCAAGAATAGCCAAAAGATTGCTGACCGTGGTGCCGGGGGCGCGGTTGATAAAGTGGATCGCGCGGTGATGGGCGCGCCCATAAGCCATGCTAGCCAAAATCCGGTCTGGATCCGCCGTAAAGCCACGATAGGCAAAGAACATAGCCTCGATGCCCTGACGCAATTGCTCATCGGTTAAAAAGAGCAGGCTTTCACCTGTATGGGAGTCATGCATGGAGTTGGCACCTGTTCACAATTCACCTTACTCTGGGGGATACAATAAGTCAGCTTTATTGACACTCCAAGTGCAAACTGGTAGCGAATCTAAGTTTCTGCGCAAGAAAGTGTCCGAAGCGGACGTAATTGACGCAACAAATGACAATTCAGCCAAATGGAGAGAGCGCCATGGCAGGTGGGTATGATGATCGTGATGGTCAAATCTGGATGGATGGCAAGCTGGTTGAGTGGCGGGATGCGAATGTGCATATCCTGACGCATGCCATGCATTACGCCAGTTCTGTTTTTGAGGGAGAGCGGGCCTATAACGGCAAGATTTTCAAAAGCCGTTTGCATTCGGAACGCCTGATTAAATCGGGTGAATTGCTGGATATGCCGATCCCCTATTCGGTGGATGAGATCGAAGCAGCCAAGGAAGAAACCCTAAAAGCCAATGGCCTGACTGATGCCTATGTGCGTGCTGTGGCATGGCGCGGGGCTGGTGAGGACATGGGGGTTGCCTCCTCCAAGAACCCCGTGCGCATGGCTGTGGCCGTGTGGGAATGGGGTGCCTATTACGGCGACGCCAAAATGCAGGGCGCCAAGCTGGACATCGCAAAGTGGAAGCGTCCCAGCCCTGAAACAATCCCAACACAGGCAAAAGCGGCGGGTCTGTATATGATCTGTACCATGTCCAAACATGTTGCTGAATCCAAGGGTTGCTCGGATGCGTTGTTCATGGATTACCGTGGATATGTGGCCGAAGCGACGGGCGCGAATGTGTTCTTTGTCAAAGATGGCGAAGTGCACACACCCCTGCCGGATGCGATCCTGAACGGCATCACCCGTCAGACTGTGATTGGAATGCTGAACGACAAAGGCATCACGGTTCATGAGCGTCACATCATGCCCGAAGAGCTTGCGAGTTTTGAGCAATGTTGGTTGACGGGCACAGCGGCAGAAGTGACGCCGGTTGGGCAAATCGGTGACTACAAGTTTGAGGTTGGTGCGCTGACCCGCGACATCGCCGAAAGCTATGAGGCGCTGGTGCGTCTATAAATGGTGCATCTGTAAATTACGGGGTTTAGGCCAGTGTATGGCCTAGACCCGAACCATCCGAATTTGGATGCGGCACCGATGCCTCAAATATTACCCCTGAGGCGTTAGATTTGCGCGGGCCTTGCCGCGCTCCACTCCCAACTGATGCTCTCGGTAGATGATCAGAATGCCCGCACCTATGATCAGAGCGGCCCCGATAAGCATGACCTGCGTTGGGGTTTCTGCGAAAAACACATAGCCGAAAATCAACGCAAACAACATTGATGCATAGTCAAACGGGGCGATCATCGACGCCTGCGAAATCCGGTAGGCAGAGGTCAGGAATATCTGCGCAGTGCCCCCGACGAGGCCTGCAAGAATGAGGTAGATCGCCTCTGCCTTAGTGGGGATAACCCAGCCCATCGGAAGGGTCAGCAGGGACAGAACCGTAGCGGTGATAGAGAAGTAAAACACAATCGCCGCAGTGTGTTCGGTGGCCGCCAGCTTGCGGATATGTATCTGTGCAAGCGCCCTAAACGCGGCACTGCCAAGCACCAGAAACGCGCCCAATGTCGCCGCGGTTTCTGCTGCATTGTCCAACTGAACACCAAGGCGCGGCGACAGCACAACCAGCACGCCAATCAGCCCAATCCCCACGGCTGCGATGCGGAACAAGCGGATGGTCTCCCCAAGAAACATCGCTGCAAATACAACCGTCAAAAGAGGGGAGGCAAACCCAATCGCCGTAACCTCTGGCAGGGGCAAAAGGCCAAGCCCGGCAAACCCCAATGCCATGGCTGATGTGCCGATGAGGCCTCGCCAAAAGTGCCCCATCCGGTTCTGGGTTTTTAGTCCGGTGCGCAATTCATGACGTTGGGCAAGAAATATCAGAATGACCGGCAAGGCGAAAAACGAGCGAAAAAATACGGCCTGTCCAGGGGGAACATGTGGCGCGCTGGCCTTGATCAATGAGGCCATGATTGTGAACAGCAAAACGGAAATAAGTTTCAGCAAAATGCCGTGACCGCTGGTCATCAAGGTGCCTTTCAGGTGGGGAGCTTAAATGCTTAACCTATTAAGGGGCATTGGCAAGGGTTCCCCTTGATCTTCGGGTGGATTGGCGGAAAAATGGGAGCAGCTATCAAGGGGCCACAAATGTATGAACGAAACCACCTAATTCACCGATTGCGGGCTGCATGCATCGGCAAAGAAGACGTTGTTTTTGCGGATGTTTTAGGTGGAAATCCGGTTACATTTGGCGCGCTTTTTGCCGGGGCAGAGCGGATGGCCGCAGCGCTGGTGTCGTTAGGGGTTCAGCCGGGGGATCGTGTCGCGGTTCAGGTCGAAAAAACCATCGAGGCGGTGCAATTGTATTTGGGGACGGTCATGGCGGGCGGCGTTTTCCTGCCTTTGAACACGGCCTATACCCCCCCAGAAGTGGCCTATTTTCTGAATGATGCGACGCCCGCCGTGGTCATTTGTGACCCCAGTAAACTGGCCGCAGTTGGGGTGGTGAGTAAAGGAGCGAAACTGGGGACTCTTGATGCCGATGGTCTGGGCAGTTTCGTAGAATTATCTGAGGAATTTCAAAGATTTGAACCTGTATCTCGCAGTGCGGATGACCTTGCGGCGATCCTTTATACTTCGGGCACAACTGGGCGCTCAAAGGGGGCTATGCTAAGCCACAACAACCTGCTTTCGAATTCTGAAACTCTGCGGGAATATTGGCATTTTACGGCGGATGATGTGTTGATACACGCGCTGCCCATATTTCATACGCATGGTTTGTTCGTGGCGACCAATGTGGCGCTTTTGGCGGGGGCATCTGTCATATTCATGGCCCGGTTTGACGCAGATGAAATTATCAAATCCATGCCCCGCGCAACGGCCCTGATGGGCGTGCCGACATTCTATACGCGGCTGCTGAAGGACACCCGACTTGACCTGCAATGCGTTGCGAATATGCGACTATTCATTTCGGGCTCGGCTCCGCTTTTGGTAGAAACGCATGAGCAGTGGGAGCAACGCACAGGACACCGCATTCTTGAACGCTACGGCATGACCGAAACAAATATGAGCACTTCCAACCCATATGATGGCGCGCGCCGCGCAGGTACGGTTGGCATGCCCCTTCCGGGCGTAGAAGCGCGAATTATATCAGATAATCAACAGGTTGCGGATGGTGAAATCGGCGTTCTACACGTGCGCGGATCTAATGTATTTCAGGGATATTGGCAAATGCCCACTAAAACCGCCGAGGAACTGCTGCCCGATGGTTGGTTTATCACCGGCGATTTGGCAAAGCGTGATACCGACGGATACATCACCATCGTCGGGCGCGAAAAAGACCTCGTGATTTCAGGCGGATTCAACATCTATCCCAAAGAAATCGAAAGCCTGATTGACGATATCTCTGGCGTCACCGAAAGCGCAGTGATCGGCGTGCCACACCCAGATTTAGGCGAGGTCGTGGTGGCAGTTGTTGTCGCAAATGCAACCACAATCACCCCAGAGCACATCGGCGCGCAATTGCAGGGGAAACTGGCCAAATTCAAGCAACCAAAATCCGTTATCTTGGTGCCAGAACTGCCCAGAAACACCATGGGAAAAGTGCAAAAAAAATCTCTGCGAGAGACCTACGCCGAGCTGTTCCAATAGCGGGCGTTGCGTTAATCACCTCATTTGGCGAATTTTTGAAACGTACAAACCCCGTTTCACGCAACACGACACCCCAACATGATGTGTTGCACCGGGCCAATCCCCCAAGGCCCGCAGGCTTCATCTTTGTCGAAAGTGACGAAACGTATATTTCAGCCCTCGAAATGTACATTTCAAAGAAAATACTGACGAATCATGGTTAACGCCACGCCGGTTCACCCTTCTCTTGGGTAAAAATATCCCGGGGAACGTTGACGCGCCTTGGCGCTTCAACGTGGGGCAGAGCCCCAAACAAACAAAAATGGGCGGCATAGCCGCTCCGCTGGATTAGGCTACTCAGTCAGCAATTTGGCCCAATGTTCTGGCAACTCGGTATCCATTTCTTTGGACAATTGCCGCAGATAGGCCAGCATCAATCTTGCACGCTTACGGGCGATATCGCGCCCCTTTTGGGTGTGCATGTCACGCGGCAGTTTTAGCAATTTCAAATGCCAATGATCAATTGACCAATCTTGATCATCAAGCTCACGGTGCGCTGCAAATGGATCGGCGGGATCGGCCAATGCGCGTCCCATTGCCCCTGCCACCATAAAGGTACGCGCGATGCCAACTGCGCCCAGCGCATCCAACCTGTCTGCATCGCGCAGGATTTCCGCCTCGGCGGTTTCGGGCGCGATATTGGCGGAAAAACTATGGGCGGTGATGGCGTGTTGGGCGGCCTGAACATCGGCGTCGCTGTAGCCAAGGTCGCGCAGGATTGGTTCTGCGGCAACGGCTGAAAGGCGCGAGGCGTCGGACCGGTTGGGCGCGTCTTTGGGCAGGTTCACAAGGTCATGCAAATAGGCCGCTGCCAGCAGGACTCGCAGGTTCACCTCGCCTTCGGAACGGGCAATGCGGTGGGCATTGGCCCAGACCCGATCCAGATGCGCAATGTCATGCGCGGGATCTTGTTCCATTTCACGTTTGATGACGCGGCGCAGCTGGTCGCGAACGGGCTCCATCAACCGATGTGCCCTTGGTTTTCGCCAATCTGGCCGCGGTGCAGCAGCAGGTGGTCCAGGATAACGCAGGCCATCATCGCCTCGGCCACGGGGACAGCACGGATGCCAACGCAGGGGTCATGGCGGCCCTTGGTGATCACCTCAATGGCGGTGCCATCTTTGCGGATCGACTGACGCGGTGTGAGGATGGAGGAGGTTGGTTTCACAGCAAAGCGCACCACGACATCCTGCCCGGTAGAGATGCCCCCAAGGATGCCCCCCGCATGGTTTGAGGAATATTGGGGGCCATTTGCGCCCATATGGATTTCGTCGGCGTTTTCGCTGCCTAACAGGCGGGCGGCCTGCATGCCCTCGCCGATTTCGACACCTTTGACGGCGTTGATCGACATCATCGCGGCGGCGAGGTCGGTATCGAGTTTGTTGTAAATCGGGGCACCGATGCCTGCGGGGACATTGCGCGCGACAACCTCGACCACGGCCCCTACAGAGTTATGATCTTTGCGCAGGGATTTCAGATATTTCTCCCAATCCTTGACGGCGGCAGCATCGGGGATCCAGAAATCATTTTTGTCGATTGCGTCCCAGTCAAAGCGGGCGCGGTCGATATCCAATTCCCCCATCGCGGTCATGTAGCCGGTGATTTGCAGGTCTGGCACCAGTGCCTTGATTGCCTCGCGTGCGACGCCACCAGCGGCGACACGGGCCGCGGTTTCGCGTGCAGAGCTGCGTCCGCCACCGCGATAGTCGCGATTGCCGTATTTCTGGTGATAGGTAATGTCAGCGTGCCCCGGGCGGAAGGTATTGGCGATATCGCCATAATCCTTGCTACGTTGATCGGTGTTTTCGATCATCAACTGAATAGGGGTGCCGGTGGATTTACCCTCAAACACGCCGGAGAGGATTTTCACGGCATCCGCTTCGTTGCGCTGGGTCATGTTTTTGTTTTGACCGGGGCGGCGTTTATTAAGCCAGTGTTGCAGCATTTCGGGCGTGATCGCCACATTCGGGGGGCAGCCGTCAACCGTCGCGCCAAGGGCGGGTCCGTGGCTTTCACCCCAAGTGGTGACGCGGAAAAGATGGCCAAAGCTGTTCATCGACATGGGTGTGCTCCTGCTTACAAGGTTTCTTTAGCTGGAATGCGCAGGAGGGGGAAGTCGTGAACAGAATAATGGTCGCTTCCGGTGAAAGAAATGGTCATTTTTATTGGGCCAATTGTTGAAGTTCGAAAACTGTCAACATTACAAATAGGATGTGGAGAGCGGTGTGTTAGCGGAGCACCCTGTGGCCGCGTTTGACGTCGTTTCCGCCGAGGGGAACGCTGATTGCCAGCGAGATTTGCTCGACTTCATTCCCGTGTTCGTTCAAACGACCTAGGGTGGCGACCAGATAGATTGGTGTGCTGCTGCCTTTGCCATCGAAGAGGTAGCCAGCCGTGATTCCGTACTGTGTATAGTCAAATCCAGTGCGTTTCTTGGCCTGATAGTAGCCGCCAAAATCAATTCCGTTTTGCAGGGAATATACAAAATCTACGCCGAAAGCATCAGAATCTGCTGTGTATTGAGAGTGGTCCGAGATGGCGTAATAGCCTGTTATTGCTATTTTATCGTTTGAATACCCACCCTGAACACCATAGGTGGTTTCGGTAGTGTGGCTGATAGAGAGGCTGCCAAAATTGTCTCTAAGTGAGAATTTGCTTTTAGTACGGTCTACAAAGACACCGACATAGGCATTTGCTGAGAAATAGTAATTTCCTGCTACTGACCAGCTCTGTCTATTGAGTGTGATCGGGTTATAATTGTCAATTCTGCCTTTTTGGTTCGAGGTTTCAAGCCCAAAATCAAGA
>CAXIAD010000053.1:0-21273 GCA_964021645.1 uncultured Cognatishimia sp.
TTGATTATGCGAATGGCAAACACAATACTCGGGCAATCAACGATCCGAGATATTCTTTTGAACACCACAAGACGCTGTAGTTAGTAAAACCGCTGCCCCGCCTGATGAAACGGGGCGCACGTGAGGACATCGAGATGGCAATTCCATATTCCACACCCCGCCCGCAAACACGCAAGTCAACGCGCACGCCTCTGATCCGCATGCTTATGGCAGGTGTCGCAGCTCTGACCTTGACGGCTTGTGATGAACCGTTTGACCTTGATCTGCGCAGCAGCCTAGGCGGTGGGTTTGATACAACAGACGCAACGCTTCATGGGGCGGCACCGCGCCCCCGTGCAGATCGTCGCGGGATCATCTCTTATCCAAACTATCAGGTTGCCGTGGCGCGACGGGGCGACACCCTACAAGATCTCGCAGACCGCATCGGCACAGATGTGAACACTCTGGCAGACTATAATGGCCTGCGCGCGGATGATCCCCTGCGCATAGGAGAGATCATCGCCCTGCCCGGTCGCGTTGCTGAACCCTCCGCTGCGACCGGGGGCGAAGGCGTTGTGCAACCCCCGTCAAATGTCGATATCGCGGCACTGGCAGGTAATGCGATCAACAATGCCTCCTCCGTGCAAACCGATGTCTTAGCGCCCGCACCAGCCGCACAAGACGCCCCCAAAGGCCAAACTGGCCTAGAACCTATTCGCCATCAGGTGTCGCGCGGCGAAACCGCATTCACCATTGCACGGCTCTATAATGTATCCGTTCGCGCGCTTGCGAAATGGAACGGGCTGGGCAAGGAATTCACAATCCGCGAAAACCAAATATTGCTGATCCCTCCGGTTTCGATCGACACAGCTAACAACCACACAAACGAGGTCACAGCACCCGGCGAAGGGTCGGTAACACCGCCACCTCCAAGCGCGGCAAAACCCCTGCCCAAAGCAACAGCTGCGCCAACAGATACAGCTAAACCTGCCACACCTGACCTTGCACAAACCAAACCCGTGACATCAACGCGAATGGGCTATCCTGTCGATGGTAAAATTATTCGTGCCTACTCAAAAGGCAAGAATAACGGCATCGATATTGCTGCGGATGCCGGGGCAGCAGTCAAAGCGGCAGCCGATGGCAAGATCGCCGCTATCACACAAGACGCCGAAAGCGGCGCAAAGATTGTAGTGATCCGGCACCCAGATAATATCATGACCGTTTATTATAATGTTGCCGATATTAAGGTCGCAAAAGACGGCAGCGTGAAACGTGGTGCCCATATAGCATCGGTGCCCAAAGGTGATAGCTATGTTCATTTTGAAGTTGTGCGGAACGGCTTTGACAGCGTCGATCCAATGCCGTTTCTGAAATAACTAACGAACAAAGCCGCGCCCAAACCGCCACGCCCGCAGAAACCACGGTCTAGCGCGGCCATTAGCCTTGCACCTATCTGCTAGTGTTGCATCAGTACTAAACACACCCGCCGCGCATGCGGCCAGAGACGCGTGATGGCGTCGGGGTCGTGGTGGCTGGGAGACGCCCGAGCGCGTCTATTACACCTTCACCCCAAGTCGACCAGCCAAATCAGTGAAATACTGCCACGCAACCCGCCCTGAGCGCGCCCCACGTGTTGCCTGCCATTCAATCGCCTCGGCGCGCATCACCGCCTCATCAATCTCAACCCCATAGGCATCGCAATATCCGCGCACCATCTGCAAATAGGCATCCTGATCACAAGCATGAAACCCCAACCACAATCCAAAACGATCCGATAATGATACCTTTTCTTCAACCGCTTCCGCTGGATTGATCGCGCTAGACCTCTCATTCTCGATCATATCGCGCGGCATCAAATGGCGTCGGTTCGACGTCGCATAAAACACCACATTATCAGGCCGACCCTCAATACCACCATCCAACACAGCCTTCAGGCTCTTGTAATGCTGATCATCGTGAGAAAACGACAGGTCATCGCAATACAGCAAAAACCGTGCTTCACTGCCCCGCAATACATTCAACAACCGCGCCACACTCGGCAAATCCTCACGCTGGAGCTCGATGATTTTCAAATCAAACCCCTGCTTTAACACCTCTGCATGAACCGCCTTAACAAGAGATGATTTCCCCATCCCCCGCGCGCCCCACAACAGCGCATTATTCGCAGGCAACCCACGCGCAAATTGCACTGTGTTTTGCAGCAAGGTATCACGCGCCCGCTCGACGCCGATCAACAGCGCCAAATCAACCCGATTCACACTCTCCACAGGCTCAAGTCGATCCGGGCCCACGTGCCACACAAATGCATCCGCGGCATCAAAGCCCGGAACGGCAAACGGCGCCGGAGACAATCTCTCCAGCGCCGCAGCAATACGTTTAAGAGGCTTACTCATCCTCGTCTTCATCCTCATCGTCGAAATACCCTTCAGCCCGCAACTTTGCGTCACGCTTCGTTTCTACCCGGCGCACCAGCCAGATCGAAATTTCATAAAGACCATAAACAACAATAAACAAGATAATTTGTGTGATCACATCAGGTGGCGTCACAAGAGCGGCCAACACAAGAATGCCAACAACGGCGTATTTACGCACATTACGCAGCCCCTCAGAGCTAACCAGCCCCGCCTTGCCCATCAACGTCAACAACACTGGCAACTGAAAACACATGCCAAACGCAATGATGAATTTGATCGTCAGGCTCAAATACTCTTGGGCAGATCCCTGAAACACTACCGACAAACCCGCGTCATCAGCTACAACAGCTCCATCACCGCCAAACTGCTGAAAACTCAGGAAAAAGTCATAGGCAAGCGGCGTCACGACAAAAAACGCAAAGCTCGCACCCAATAGGAACATAAAGGGCGAGGCGACCATGAATGGCAAAAACGCCCCTTTTTCGTTCTTATATAGTCCAGGTGCAACAAACCGCCACATCTGCATTCCGATATACGGGAATGCCAATATAAAGCCGCCCAACAAGGATATCTTGATCGCGACAAAGAAACCTTCCTGCGGGCTGATAAAGATCAGCGCGCAATCCTGTCCCCCTTCTGCCAAAACCTTACACAAGGGCGCAGTTAGAAAGTTAAAGATCGGCGTCGCCACAAAAAAGCAAATGGTCATGCCAATCACAAAGGCAATTACCGAATGGATCAGCCGATTGCGCAGCTCTGCAAGATGCTCGATCAAGGGCGCAGAGCTGTCTTCCATCTCGTCTGTCTGGCTCATGCCTTATCCTTCGTTTCAGAGGTCGCATCCGCTGCTTTGGCTTTGGCCTTAGCAGGTGCCTTAGCTTTGGCAGGTGCCTTGGCTTTGGCCTTCACCGGAGCTTTTGCCTTCGCGGGGGCCTTGGCCGCGGCCTTCGCTTTAGCCGGGGCTTTTGCCCTTGCTGGCGCTTTGGCCTTTGTTGGCGCTTTCGCAACAGCCTTCGCCTTGGCCGGCGCAGCAGTTACCTCATTTATCGGATCCTCGGCCTCAGCCGCCGCAGATTCTGCCGCTTCCGCATCCAGCCGAGCCTGCGCCTTCTTGGCAGTTGCCTCATGGATCTTGCGCGTTTGCTCCGCACGTTCCGCGGCCAGCTTTCCCGTCTCACTATCAGGCTTATAATTGGCCGCGGCCTTTGCATGTTCTTTTAATGCATCTGCCGCGCCACGAACCGGGTTGGTCACATTATTCAACCCATCCGTCGCCGCCCTCAAGCTCGAGGTCGCATCCTTCATGCCAGATTCATCAGCCGCCTGATGCATCGCCGAGGAGAATTCCCGCGCCATGCCTTTGGCCTTGCCGACAAACCGTCCAACTTGCCGGAACAACACCGGCAAATCCTTTGGCCCCACAACGATCAACGCAACAACGCCTATGACCAGAAGCTCGGTCAAGCCCAGATCAAACATGGCTTATGCTTTGTCTTTTTCGTCGGCAGGGGTCACATCCGTAGCCACCTCAGCCGTGTCTTCTTCGATCTCTTTGGCGCTGTCGTTTACGCCTTTCTTAAAGGCAGTGATGCCTTTGCCAACTTCGCCCATCAAAGAACTTACCTTGCCGCGTCCAAAAAGAACCAACACCACGATAGCGATCAGCAAAAAACCCATAGGTCCCATATTATTAAGCAATATATTTCTCCATTGTTATCCCTGCCACTGGCAAGATCTACATTTCCCTCTTTCTATTCCCTCAATCCCCTAACGAAAAGCGTGAAACAGGCCAATTTACCCCTGATTACAGCAATTTCGCCGCCCTTCATTGTCAACAGGTTGTCAGTTGACAGGTTTTTGTCAGTATAGGGTCAATTCCAACCGGAGAATCACCCATGAAACGCGCCTCACGGCTTTATGCCCTGATCGAAACTCTCAAAGACGGTAAACTGCACCGGGCTGAGGATATGGCCAGCCAGCTTAATGTCTCCATCCGCACGATCTATCGCGATATGGATACCCTCGCCGCCAGCGGCATTCCGGTGGAGGGCGAACGCGGTGTCGGCTATTCTGCCAATGCCGCCATCACCCTGCCCCCCCTGAACCTCACTGATATTGAGCTTGAGGCGCTCCACCTTGGGCTTGCTGCTGTGGGCCATGGTGTGGACGGCGACCTCCAACAGGCGGCCAAATCCCTCTCTGCAAAAATCGACGCCGTCCTGCCCGAAGACCGCCAGGGTGCCCCCAAAAGTTTCGGCTTTGCCACCTATCCATTTGCCGATGCAGCAGAGGCATTTCGACACCTCTCCACCCTACGCAGTGCTGTGCGTGCGCGCCAAAAACTGCACCTCACATTACAGGACAGCACCCCACATACAGCCCGCGCCCTCAAACTCGACTATTGGGGCCGCGTCTGGACCTGCCTGATCTGGTCTGACACCTCGAATGAATTCATAAACTTGCGCGTCGATCAAATCGACAACATCAGCATCCTACCGGGCCTCTTTGTCGAAGAGGAGGGCAAACGCCTACAAGACTACGCCCCTTAAACCCATCACCAAAAACATGATCCAGAAGGCCGCCAAGAAACAGGCCAAGGGTTTCGCCGCGAAACCTCCTCACGGCTAAAACAACGATACAGTCACATTTTCGGACGTTAAATCACGCGCAACACTCAATCTCGCGTCTAAATACACCGCCAGATCGTCAGGAAATCTCACGCAACACGCAGGTCAAATAATACAGCGTGCGCGCAGCGCACTCCGCAAGATCACCTCGCAGCTACGCCTGAGTGGCCGGGAAAACAAAACACCGATCCCGCCGAATAGTCAGCCACAACGCGGTTCCCGCCTGCGGTAAAAACACATTTGGCACCGATGCTTTCAACACCGATCCATCGTGCTCCATGCGAAATTCCACAAGACTCTCAGTCCCTAAAAACCGTGCCCGCGTGACCACACCCCGCGCGGCAACACCCTCGCCAACAGTGGGTAATGGCCCCTTGCCCCCACGATCAAAGTCCAGTCGTAAATGCTGCGGGCGAATGACAATATCAACCGGTGCCCCATCGCCAAGCCCGGGTGTCAGAAACTGACCAAAGGGCGTATCCGTCAATGCCCCGCGACTGATCCCGCGAATAACATTCACATCACTGAAAAAACCCACCGCTTCTCGATCCACAGGGGCGTTGTAAATATTATACGGCGCGCCCTGCTGGACAATTTTCCCGTCTCGCATCAGGGCAATTTCATCGGCCATCCGCATCGCCTCTTCAGGCTCATGCGTCACCAACATCACGGCTGTGTCTTCCTCTTTCAAAACACTTAGCGTTTCATCGCGAATGTCGTCACGCAACCGATTGTCCAACCCGGAAAACGGCTCATCCATCAGCATAATACGCGGCCTAGGTGCCAATGCCCGCGCAAGCGCAACCCTTTGCTGCTCCCCCCCGGACAGAACATGCGGATATTCATCAATGGCCCAAGACAGCCCGACTTTATCGAGCAACGCCTCAACCCGTTGGCGCTTTTCGTCTTTTGCCCCCTTCAGGCCAAAACCCACGTTATTTGAAACGCTCAAATGCGGAAACAACGCGAAATCTTGAAACATCAGGCCAATCTTGCGGCGCTCTGGCGGGATACGAAACACCGTATCACACACCAATGCCCCATCGACATATATCTCGCCAGAATCTTGCATATCGACACCGGCAATCATCCGCAGAGTCGTTGATTTACCGCAGCCCGACGGCCCCAGCAGACAGGTCACCTGCCCCGGCATGATCCGCAATGAGACATCATCAACCACAACCCGGTCACCAAAGCGCCGTTTCATATTGCGGATTTCAAGCCTGGGTGCCAGCGGGTCCAAGGGGCTTACGGGAATATTCAATGCGTCCTCGCGGCTCACGGTTATCTCATGCAATGCCCGATGAAAATCATCGGGTTTCCCCGAGACTTAACAGTCCCCCCCTCAGCCCGCAACCCTGCGAGAGCCGGCAAATACCGCAACAAACCCCACACCCAATACAACCACACAAATCACCAGCAATTGCTCGTATTTATGCCCCTCATACAAGATCATTGAAACCGCCTCAGATCCGCGCAGAAAATATACTAGCGCCCCTGATATTGCGGCCAGAAAACTGGCCAAATAAGCCCAGATCGCAACCCGCCTATGCCCAAACAATCCCGCAACAATAATCGGCGTCAAAAACATCGACGCGGTGCCCGACACTGCCACGGCATCAAACAGGCTTTGCGTCCCCCACAGGGTCAATGCAGCGCCAGCGCTGGCAAATATCAGCATCGAAATCCGACCGCCTGCCAAACTCCTGGGTGCCAACCGCAGTTCCTCAACCATCAACCGCGCCGCAGACGACAATGCCGAATCCAACGTCGACAAGGCCGAAACCAATAGCGATACCAGCAACAAAACAAACACCCATGAGGGCAGCATTCCCGCCCACGTCCCGATCAATTGCCCCTCATAGGCAGCGCCCTCTAATTGCGCCTGAATGCCAAACAATCCAAACGCCAGAATGCAGAGCGTCGAAACCCAAAACGCATGCAGAAAACTCTTTCGCGTCACAGCCTCATCCGCCAAAAACCCGCGATCCATCATCACCGGATCATGCACCGGATATGAGAAAACCTGCAAAAACGCGACCAACAATAAAATCCATCCATTATAGCTGCCTGATGCGCCTTTTGATGTCATCACAGCGCCAAAATCAAAACCGGGCTGCAAGATCAACGCCCCAAACGCCACCACAAATACACCTAAAAACAACGACATCTGCACAACATCCGTTCGTAGTGCCGCACTTAACCCGCCCCACGCCGAATAAGCCAAGGCCAATACTGCCACCAGTAAAATTGAGCCTTCTTTGGCAAATTCTACCCCCGGCAAAACGGCGGCAAATATCAACCCGACAACCAGTAAATTGGCAAATACCTCCGACAACAACCGCAGCGCTATCACCAGATTATAGCATCCGGTTCCAAGCGATCCAAACTCCGCTGATAACCAATCCTGAACCGATCGCGCCCCTCGTGCCCGCAAGCGCCCAACAATCAACCCGCCAGTCAGAAATGACCCGTAATAGGCCCCATAGGCCAACACACCAGCAATCCCGTAATAGTAACCCAAGATCGCCGAATTCATCAAAGAGCGGGCAAAAATCCACGTTGTTACTTGGCTCAAAGTCAGAACCAACAGCCCCGGCGCTTCTCCTCGCGCGCCTGCTCCGCCGAAAAAACCTGCCACAGTTGCACGCCTTGGTGCCGCCCACAGGCTCGCGATGACAACAATCGCGAAAACTCCGATAATTGCAGTTACTTGCATGATGTCCCCCACTGATTTGCCACCCGCCTAACAGGCACCCATCCGCAAAGCTACGCCGATGAAACCGACCCACGCGATTGTGAAAAACACCCGCCCGACGCACCAACCGAGCAAGGTTTTCAAAGAAAACCGTGCGAGACATCAAGCGCGCCGCAAGGCGCACCATTAGGTCACGCCTCGCTCAATATCGCCGGTTCAGCCCGCAACTTCAGGCAAAACCTCGAACTCTGCCTCAGCCACGATTGCACCATTCACTTGAATTTCAATTCGGTGCGCTCCGGGATACAATCGAAACGTCGTCGCATTCCCCTTCAGCACATGGCGCTTTGCAATTTTCAACGGCGTCCCCGGCGTGACCTTGGCTTGCTTGATCTTGAAAACCTTGCGCCCGTCACGCTGACCCGGTCGATGGAAATGCAGCACATAATCCACCAATAGTGGCAGCTCTTCCTGACAGCGAAACTGACATTCAAATTCCAACGCATCGCCAATCACAACCTGATCCGCAGCCAAGGTAACCGATGCCTGCACATTGATATCGCTGCGAAATCCCAATAGCTCCAACGCCCCCGCATGCCCTTGCTTCACGAGGGTGCGCAGCGCATGGCGCGTCATCCAATCCATCTCTTTGGTGTTCTGCGCACCAGTTTCCCGCCAACGCGATAGCGTCGCAATCACCAATTCTGGAGATATTTTTGCAATGTCATTCAAATGATTAGCAACCGATCGGGTTACATAGCGTGTGCCATCCCCGTGCAATTGATTCAGAAATTCAACCGGCACAACGGGATCAATGTCGATCTTCTTGGCCCATGGCAATTTGGGGCGCGTCCCCTCACTCACCAATCGGCGCACATGGTAATTTTCGTCATCTGCCCAAATGCGCAACCGCGCCAAAGTTTCCAGCGGCCAACGGTTCAAAAACGGGCGAATGTAAAACTCCATCGAAAACCGCTTAGTCGCCTCATAAAGCAGATCAAGCGCGCGTTCTCGATGATCTTCCATCCCGTGACGCACTGCCAATATACCGGGAACAGCATGAATAAACCGGCCAAAATCATCATCGCGCAGCGTGGGATCTAGCGGCGCATTCATCGCTGCCAACAACTGGTCCGCCATGGTTGGAAATTCCGGCGACAATCGACAAGCGATGCAATCAGCGATCCACTCAAGACGCGCCATCAACTCTCGCTCAGCAAGCCCCGCCATCACATCATCAAGAAATGAAGCCGCATCAAACCCCGGCACTCCGGCGGCAAACTCTGCCGCCAGATCGCCAAGGCTTTCTGCGTTAAAAAGGTGATCTTTCATAAATACTTGCTCGCCTACATCGTGGAATTGACAGCACCGCCATCCAGCAAAATGTTTTGCCCAACAATGAAACCCGCATGTTGCGAACACAAAAAGGCACAAGCCGCCCCAAATTCCTGTCGTGTCCCATAACGTCCAACAGGGATCGTAGCACAGCGTTGTATTTTGGCCTCGTCCATTGAAATCCCCTGTGCCTGACTGGCACCCGTATCCAATGAAACGGCCCGGTCCGTCGCGTGAATGCCGGGTTGCAAATTATTGATCGTCACACCTGAACCGGCAACCTGACGCGCCGTGCCTGCAACATATCCAGTCAATCCCGCCCGTGCGGAATTTGACAGGCCCAACACCGCAATCGGGCTTTTGACCGACACAGAGGTGATATTCACAACCCTGCCCCAGCCTTTATCCATCATTCCCGGCAATAGGTTCTTCATCAAGGCAATTGGGGCCAACATATTGGCATCCAACGCTTTAATGAAATCATCCCGGTCCCAATCGCTCCACATGCCCGGAGGCGGACCACCCGCATTTGTCACCAAGATATCAACACCTTGCGCAGCACTCAGCACGGCACTTTGCCCTTCAACAGTTGTGATATCCGCAACCACGGTCACAACATCAACGCCGTATCGCGCGCGAATATTAGCCGCCTCAGCCTCCAGCGCATCAGCGCCACGCGCGTTCATCACCAAATCAACTCCGGCCTCGGCAAGTGCTTCAGCACACCCCAACCCCAACCCTTTCGAGCTTGCGCAAACCAACGCGCGTTTCCCGTTCAATCCCAGATCCATGATAAACCTCCCTGTTGCATTACCCTCTACAAACCCGCAAATTGGGCCAAGCGCCAGCAAATTGCCGAAGTGGTGGCCTTATCGCGCCACATTTCCTCGCTATCAGTACCTAGTGTCATTAATGAAAGTGTTTTTTCCCATGCAACCTCGTCGTCAGAAAAATGATGTGAGCGTCCAGAAACTACCAGTCTATCAGTGCACAAGTTTCACTGTGACCGATGGGGCCAATCTGGGGGATTTCCTGTCGTTTGCCGATGAGTTGATGCTGGATGACATTTACCAACTTTGCCCCGACACCGAACCACAAGCGTTGACATTTGCCCCAACAACAGAAGGGTGTTTCCGCATTACAGCCGACAGCGCATTGGGCCGCCCGAACGCGGCATTGCACCTGGATAGCTGTATCACCGTGATGCCCCCCACCGGCGAAACCGTCGAGGCGCTGGTTCTGGTTGAGGTCGATGACGAAGGCAATGTCGTCGACATTTACCTGCAACCCATGTCGCCACTTGTTGCCAAGACCCCCTATTCTTTGGTTGGGATTGACCGCGATTCAGCGCCCAGCCGACTTGCGCAAATGGCCTGCGTCAGCTTTTCGCGGGGCACCCATATCACCACAATTTCCGGCGAACAGGTTCCTATTGAACGACTTGCCGTGGATGATCTGATTCTGACGCGCGATGACGGGCCACAGAAAATTCGCTGGATTGGTAAATCCACGCATCGCGCATTGGGTGAATTTGCCCCGATTGTGATCACCGCAAACACGCTTAATAACGCCAATGACCTGATCGTTAGTCCGGACCACCGCCTGTTCATCTATCAACGCGAGGATCATATCGGTGCTGGCCGCAATGAACTGCTGGTCAAGGCCCGTCATCTGGTCAACGGCGACACCGTCTATGTCCAAGAGGGTGGATTTGTCGATTATTACCAACTCTTGTTTGATACCCATCAAATCATCTTTGCCGAGGGTATTTCAGCCGAAACCATGGTTGCCGACAATCGCACCAACCCGATGCTGCCCAAGGAAATGCAAAGCAAACTGCGCACGCCCCTGCCGGGCACCCAAGACCGCGCGCATATGGCCATCGAGGTGCATGAGCATTTGTTGCGTCGCCCTGATGCGGTTGATTTGCTGCGCCGCGCCTCTTCCAAGTAACATAATCCGCCCAAACTCCGGATGATCGACGCCTCGCGCTGTCGAATTTCTTGCCTTTGGCCCATTCCTTACCTATACGCGCGCTCATGCTGGACAACGCCAAAAACCGCCCTGAACTGCCGCCCGAAATTGCGCGGCGCCGCACCTTTGCGATCATTTCGCATCCGGATGCCGGCAAGACCACTTTGACAGAAAAGTTTCTGCTCTATGGTGGCGCCATTCAAATGGCGGGCCAAGTGCGTGCCAAAGGTGAGGCTCGCCGCACCAGATCAGACTTTATGCAGATGGAAAAAGACCGGGGCATTTCGGTCTCAGCCTCTGCCATGTCGTTTGATTTCAAACACTTCCGCTTCAATCTTGTGGATACGCCCGGTCACTCAGATTTTTCTGAGGATACCTACCGTACCCTGACCGCAGTGGATGCGGCTGTCATGGTGATTGACGGCGCAAAAGGGGTCGAAAGCCAAACACAAAAGCTGTTTGAAGTTTGCCGCATGCGCGACCTGCCCATCCTGACATTCTGTAACAAGATGGACCGCGAAAGTCGCGACACATTCGAAATCATCGACGAAATCCAAGAAAACCTTGCGATTGATGTCACCCCTGCCTCTTGGCCTATCGGTGTCGGCAAAGAATTCATGGGCTGCTATGATATGCTGCGGGACCGTCTGGAATTGATGGATCGCGCAGATCGTAACAAGATCGCAGAATCCATCGAAATCAATGGCTTGGATGATCCATCCCTCGCTGAACATATTCCGGCACACCTGCTGGAACAGCTGGTTGAGGAGGTCGAGATGGCGCGCGAATTGCTACCAAAACTTGACCCTCAGGCCGTGCTTGAGGGGCACATGACCCCAATTTGGTTTGGTTCTGCAATCAACAGTTTCGGCGTCAAAGAATTGATGAACGGCATCGGCACATACGGCCCAGAGCCGCAAATTCAAACCGCCCTGCCGCGCAAAATCGCCCCCGAAGAGACCAAGGTCACAGGCTTTGTTTTCAAGGTTCAGGCGAATATGGATCCAAAGCACCGTGACCGCGTTGCCTTTTTGCGGCTCGCCTCGGGCCATTTCAAACGCGGCATGAAACTGACCCATGTGCGTACCAAAAAACCAATGGCAATATCAAACCCCGTGCTCTTTCTTGCCTCGGACCGTGAATTGGCCGAGGAAGCATGGGCAGGCGATATCATCGGCATTCCCAACCATGGCCAGTTGCGAATCGGCGATACTTTGACCGAAGGCGAAATGCTGCGCGTCTCTGGCATTCCCAGCTTTGCGCCTGAATTACTGCAAACCTGCCGTGCCGGTGACCCGATGAAGGCCAAACATCTAGAAAAAGCCCTGATGCAATTCGCCGAAGAGGGTGCCGCCAAAGTGTTCAAGCCCTCGTTCGGGTCCGGTTTCATCGTCGGCGTTGTCGGCGCACTGCAATTTGAGGTGCTCGCCAGCCGGATTGAGATGGAGTACGGCCTGCCTGTGCGGTTTGAGCCGAGCCAATTCACCAGTGCGCGCTGGGTCAACGGCGACAAACTCGCGGTTGATAAATTCACCAACGTCAACAAACAACACATCGCCCATGACCACGATGGCGACATTGTTTATTTGACCCGCCTTAAGTGGGATATCGACCGCGTCGAACGTGATTACCCCGATGTCACACTGACCGCGACCAAGGAAATGATGATCTAAACCATCCTCGTTTCGGGGCCGATATGCGCCCCAAATCGGATCAATCAACAGGCGTTTCAGGTTTAAGATAACTTTATTCTTTGACCCGAAACGCCTAGATTTCCACAGCCGCACACGGCGCATCCCACCCCACCAATACAAGTATTCCCCGGAACATCTCCACTTGAATACAACTTGGGGTCGACCCGCCTGCGGTTTTCTCTATGCTACATGGTGAACAGATAGAGTAGAGGACCGTCATGGCAGATCCGCGCTGGGGCATTGTCGCCACCATCAAGGCACCCGCCCGCGAAATTCTCACCTTCGTTGCCCATCATCTGTCACTGGGTGCGGATCGCATTTATATCTATCTTGATAATCCCAATGAAGAGGCCGAACTATTGCTCGCCTCCCATCCGCTCGTGGATGTGACCCGCACCGATCAACCCTATTGGAAAGACCTCAACGGTAAGCGCCCCCCCAAACACCAGCTACGGCAAACCCGCAACGCCACCCATGCCTATCATCGGGCGGCGGATCTGGATTGGTTGATCCATATCGACGTAGATGAATTTCTGTCGCCAGACACGGCTGTCACGTCCTCCCTCGCGGGCCTTCCCAGCGATGCACAGGCCGCGCGCGTGCGCCCTGCCGAGGTTCTGTCGACTGACGGTGTGCGCGGGCTGGAAAACCACATCACCTATTGCAAGGCTTGGATGCCCCCGCGTGGTAATCGCCTTGAGCTATCCAAAGAAATCTACCCCACCTATGGCCAATATATCCGCGGTGGGTTTCTCAGCCATATCGCGGGCAAGCTATTTGTGCGCACCGGCATCCCCGACCTCGAATTTCGCATTCACAACGCCTATGTTGATGAGACAGAGCTGCCTGCGAACACCGATATGACGGACATTTGCCTGTGCCATTTTCACGCCACCAAATGGGGGAAATGGCAGCGCAGTTTTGAATACCGTCTGGAAAAAGGCTCCTATCGTTCTGAAATGCGCCCCGCGGTTTCGCGCGATGATGGTGGTCTGTCCCTGCACGAGCTATTTAATATGATCCACGACCATGAGGGAGAGCAGGGTTTGCGCAACTTCTTTACCGAAGTATGCGTTGCAACCGATGATTTGCGCCGAAAACTGTCTGAACACGGGCTATTACGCGAATTCCGCCTGCATTTTTCGCAATCGCTTAAGAAACATTTCCCCCAATACACGGGGTAACGTGTCCTTTTTGGCAACAAATCTCTGCTAATGCGCAGATAGATTGACCAATCAGTGTCATTCAGCTAAACCAGCGCCTGTCGGTCATACATGTGGCACACCACGGGACCATCCGGGTCCGATCGTCGATTTTAGCTACGGGCCAGATGCGTCCGTAAACCACGGATACAAATGATAAATTTCTCCGATCTCAACCTTAATCCCAAGGTGCTGAAAGCAGTCAGCGAAGCCGGATATGTAACGCCAACTCCAATTCAGGCCGGGGCGATTCCCGCCGCACTGGAAGGGCGCGACGTTCTGGGCATTGCTCAGACAGGCACGGGTAAAACCGCTTCCTTTACGTTGCCAATGATTTCGCTACTCGCGCGTGGCCGTGCTCGCGCCCGGATGCCGCGTAGTTTGGTGCTTTGCCCAACGCGCGAACTCGCCGCTCAGGTGGCAGAGAATTTCGACACCTATACTAAGCATTTGAAACTGACCAAGGCCCTGTTGATCGGCGGCGTTAGCTTCAAAGAACAAGACATGCTTATTGATCGCGGTGTTGATGTTTTGATTGCCACGCCCGGCCGTCTGCTTGATCATTTTGAGCGTGGCAAACTGTTGCTCACTGGCGTTCAGGTCATGGTTGTAGACGAGGCAGATCGCATGCTGGATATGGGGTTCATCCCCGATATCGAACGCATCTTTAGCCTGACACCCTTTACCCGTCAGACCCTGTTCTTTAGTGCCACCATGGCACCCGAGATTGAGCGGATCACCAATACCTTCCTGTCGGCTCCGGCCCGCATTGAGGTGGCCCGTCAAGCCACGGCGTCTGAAAATATCACCCAAGGCGTGGTGATGTTCAAAGCCAGCCGTAAGGATCGCGAAGCCAGCGAAAAGCGCAAAGTTTTGCGTGAGTTGATCAAAAGCGAAGGCGAACTTTGCAAAAACGCGATCATCTTCTGTAACCGTAAAACAGACGTTGATACCTGCGCCAAATCAATGAAAAAATACGGTCTGGATGCAGCACCCATTCACGGCGATCTAGAACAAAGCCAGCGCATGAAAACGCTGGATGCGTTCCGTACGGGTGAGCTTCGCTTCCTCGTGGCCTCGGACGTTGCTGCGCGTGGTTTGGATATTCCCGACGTGTCGCATGTCTTTAACTACGATGTGCCGAGCCACGCCGAGGATTACGTTCACCGGATTGGCCGCACAGGTCGCGCAGGAAAAGATGGCAAAACCATCATGATCTGCACGCCCCGTGATGAAAAGAATTTCGATGCGATCGAACGTCTGCTTGAAAAAGCAATTCCGCGTATCGACAATCCGATTCAATCTGAAAAACGTGCACCAAAAGCTGCTCCGGCCGAGGTCGTTTCTAAGGCCCCAGTTGCGGCTCCAACCGCTGCCCCTGTCGCAGAAGAAGCCCCCAAAGTAGAGGCTGTCGCCGCGCCAAAACAACAGCAGCAGCAACCACAGCAGCAGCAAAATAAGCCCGCCGACAAAGGCCCACGTGAAAAACGTGGTCGCGGTGGACGCAACGACCGCCCTCGCGATAACCACAACAATAATAACAACATTGTTGGCATGGGCGATCATATGCCCAGCTTTATCGCGCTTAGCTTTGACGAGCGTCGCACAGGCTAAACGATAGCAAGGTGCCCTGAAACCTCGGGGCACCTGCCAATATCTCAATCAATATAGGCGTCGTTTCGCTGTCCAGCGCGTTCATGGTGGATAGGCAAAGTGCGCCCATAGAGTTGCTTTGTGCGCTCCGGCGCCCCTACCATTCCCTCTTGCTCCACATACGAAAAAATCGCCACATAGCGACGCCGTGACCCTTTTAGGGGCGCGACGCGATGCAACGAATACCGTCCCTTAAACAATTGCAAATCTCCCGGCTCTAGCTGCAATTCCGTCACCCGTGTAGATGTGCCTGCCAGAACCCGCGCGACCTCTTCAAAATTCTCATCCCCCTCACGGATGCCCGCCGCGTATTCGAATGCACCACCCTCATCTGCATTTTGAATGGCCAATGTCACGGTGAAATTATTGGTGTCAAAATGCCAAGGAAAGCCGTTGCCCTCCTCCGCCATGTTCACAATCACATCGGCCAACGGGTCGCCGTAGCGGAAAAATGCTCCGTCAGGCTCCTGCAAGCAATCCTGAATAAACCGATCAAACCCCGCCCCATCATGCACGGTTCGCAAGGGCCCATGGTTGGAGAAATTATCCGCCGGAATGAAACAATTCGATCGCTCATAAAATTGCCGCGCTGGGTGATCCGCGGGCAGACTCACGTCGTCTTGTGTGAAATATGGGTTGGTTTTGTTGAAACTGCGATGGCCAGAGGCGGCAACACCATCTGCCTCTTGTGTCAACGCATTGATCCCCTCTTGGGTCAGAAACCCCTTGATCACCGCACAGCCATCACGGGCTAAATCCGCATGAACCTGCACAAGTAACGCGTCTCTCGCAGCCCCTTGGCAATCAATCGGGTATCGGTCCAGGTTAATTAGATCAGCAGCGACATAGGTCATCAGCACCTCCCTTTTGCTTAAGGAAAGCGTCCATCGCGACAGCATTCTGAAAAATTTGCGCCTCTTCGGCGTCGTTTTTGCCCATCGGCGCAGCAATTTGCGCCGATGGGCAATTTTCTTAGTTCAACCGGCTAACAACAACCGTGACTTCGGCCTTTTTACCAGTTTCGTTCTTGCAAGTGTTACGCGCAATGCGGCGCAAGTTCTCTTCCAGCTTATCATCATCTGAAAGCGTCTTTTCCCCAGCTCGCCCCAGAAACTGAGTTAGATCCGCCTCAAGCACATCCTGCAACGGGGCGAAACTGCGCCCTTGTACGGGCAAGCCCATGGTATCGACCCATGCTTCACCCAATGGCTCGTCATCCTCATCAAGGATCACGTTGATCATGATATGCCCGTTCAGCGCCATGCGGATACGATCCCGCACAACCCCATCCATCGCGCCGATTTGCACCGCGCCATCCAGATAGGTCCGGCCCGTTTCGATGTATTCAGCGACCTTGGGGGTTTTGCCCGTCAGGTCCATCATCATACCGTTCACCACCAAAGCAGAGGCGCGACCTTTTTCTTTTGCGATACGTGCATGTTCGCGCAAATGACGATGCTCACCATGCATCGGGATCACCATCTTGGGGTTCACGATATCATGCATACGTTCAATATCGGGGCGGTTTGCGTGACCAGAAACGTGATAGTGACCATCGCCATCATCCACGATATCCACACCCATTTCCGACAATTGGTTCATGATACGGATCACGCCCTTTTCATTGCCCGGAATGGTTTTGGACGAGAACAGGAACAAATCGCCCTCTTTCAATGTCATGCCGTTGTATTTGCCGCGTGACAGTTGCGCACTTGCCGCGCGCCGCTCGCCTTGCGAGCCGGTAACCAGCAGCATCAGATTTTCACGCGGAATGGCACTCGCATTTTCGGGGCTAACCACAGTGGGAAAGCTGTCCAAAACGCCGGTTTCTGTAGATGCCTCAATCATGCGACGCATTGAACGCCCCATCAAACAGATCGACCGCCCGGCCCGTTCACCGGCCTCTGCCAATGTTTTCACCCGCGCCACGTTTGACGCAAATGTCGTGGCAACGACCATGTTTGGCGCCGCCGCAACCAAGGCTTCGATCTCAGGGCCAACAGTTGATTCAGACTGACCAGCCGCCTTGGAGAACACATTGGTTGAATCGCAAATCAATGCTTGCACACCGTCTTTGCTGACCTCTGCCCACAACTCCGGATCAAATGCCTCGCCCACGATGGGTGTCTCATCCAGCTTAAAGTCGCCCGTATGGATCACGCGGCCCGCAGGGCAATCGATAACCAAAGCACCACTTTCAGGGATCGAATGCGAGATCGGTAGGAACCCAACACTAAACGGCCCAGCCTGCGTTGTTGCCGGCCAGGGAGCGGTCGTCACAATCTCATTCTCAGGCTGCCCCTGATCGCGCATTTTGTGACGCGCCAGATTGGCCGTGAACGCACGCGCATAAACAGGCACGCCCAGTTTTTCCCACAGATGACCCACAGCGCCAACGTGATCTTCATGGCCATGGGTGATGAACACCGCTTCCAACCGGTTTTTGTTGGCTGTCAGCCAGCTAATGTCAGGGAAAATCAAATCCACCCCTGGAGAGCTCTCCATATCGGCAAAGGTCACGCCAATATCTACTAGGATCAAACGCTCCTTACCCTTGGGGCCATATCCATAAACATAGGCATTCATGCCTATCTCACCTGCCCCACCTAGGGGCAGATAAATCAATCTTTCATTGCTCATAACGTATGTACGGCTTTCTTTGAGTTATAGTCGTGAATCACGGTCAAACCGTGCATTGTCAGATCATCTTCAAACGCATCAAATAGCGCTTCACTCTGTTGGAACAACGGGGCGAGTCCCCCCGTAGAAATCACTTTCATAGGTCGGCCATGCTCGGCCTTGATCCGGTCGCAAATTTCGCGAACCAGACCGACGTAACCCCAGAACACGCCCGATTGCATGCAGGTGACAGTATTCGTACCGATCACCGACTGAGGTTTGGAAATATCAACATGCGGCAGCGCCGCCGCCGCTTCGTGTAATGCTTGTAATGACAGGTTTACCCCCGGCGCAATCGCACCGCCAATATAGGCGCCATCATGGTCCACCACGTCAAAGGTCGTCGCCGTGCCAAAATCAACGATAATCAGATCACCGCCATATAGGCTGTACCCCGCAACCGTGTTCACCAAGCGATCCGGCCCCACGGCCGTCCCCTCATCCACCCGCACAGCCACCGGTAAATCGCAATCGGATTTACCCACAACCCACGGGCGGCTATTGAAATACCGATCCGCCAGAACCCGCAGGTTAAACACCACACGCGGCACAGTAGAGCTGACAATCACATCAGTGATATCGGCCTCAATCTTTTGAAAAGCCATCAATGTAGATAACCAAACGTAATATTGATCCGCCGTGCGTTGATGCTCTGTCGCCGTGCGCCAGGTCGCCACAAATTCCGATCCGTCCCAGATGGAAAAGACCGTATTGGTATTACCGCAATCAATCGCCAGAAGCATGTGCGCCCCCCGTGGTCAAAAGAATATCTCAGCCGCGGGAATAGCCACAGCACCTGTTGCTGTCTTCAATACCAGATTGCCCGAATTGTCCACCGTCTCAAAGGTACCAACGGTTTCGTCGCGCATGGTACGGGCGGTGATCACCTCGCCCAACCGTGCGGCCCGCGCCAACCACGCGGTGCGAATTGGTGCAAACCCATAGGTGACAAACTGCGTCTCCCAATGGGCAAAGGTGCCCGCCAAAATATCAAGGAATGTTTCCGGGTCCACCGCGGCCCCCGTTTCAGACAGCAAAGACACGGGCCGCGCTGCGGTTGTTTCCACTTCCGTCAGGTCTGGTGCTTGGGCTAAATTAACCCCGATCCCAATCGAAAGATGGCTGGCATGCCCATCAGCGAACCCGGTGCTTTCCAGCAAAATTCCCGCAACCTTGCCACCGTTCAGCAACACATCATTGGGCCATTTCAGCGCAAACGGATCAACCCGTCCCGTGCAATCAACAAAGGCGTCAAACAAGGCCAGAGATGCCACAAAAGACCGTAGCGCCATCTGATCTGGGGACTCAGTGGGGCGTATCACCAATGTGGCCGCAAAATTTCCCGTGGGATCGGCCCAGGCACGGCCCCGCCGTCCGCGACCTGCCGTTTGGCGCAGCCCCAATATCCATTCCGGCCCGGCCAGATCGGGCGCTATGCGTGCCGCTTCGGCATTGGTGCTGTCAACTTCGGCCAACACCCGGCGCCCGTACCCTTCTGGCCACGCATTCATGTCCTGTTTCCCATTTCGTTATTCATCTTTTCAAAGGCACAAAAAGAAGACGCGCCCATTGGGCGCGCCATCCTATTCTTGATCACGTCTCACAGGCTTAGTTGACCAAGGTCAACGCCGCTGCCTGCGCAATGCTCTCGATACCAAACATGTTCACGATTCCCAGCAACATAATCGCAGCCGATGCCATCAAGAAGCCCCACAAGATAGGAGATTTCCCGCCATCCAGTGCATCATTCTCTTCGCCAAAATACATGTAGAACACAATGCGCAGATAATAGAATGCACCGATCGCCGAAGCCACCGCAGAGGCCGTCACCAGCCAGAACATTCCCGCATCAATCCCGGCCTGCCACACGCCAAACTTGGCGAAAAAGCCCAGCATCGGTGGCACACCCGCCAATGAGAACAACAGGACCAGCACAGCCAACGCTTTGCCCGGCTCACGCTTGGAATACATGTTCAGAGCATCAATCGACGTGACCGGCTGACCGTCTTTTTCAAGGCTGAGAATAAAGGCAAATGTGCCGATATTCATGGTTACATAGATCGCAAGATAGATCAGCATCGCCTCGATACCGACAGCCGTGCCCGCCGCCAAACCGATCAGCGCATAGCCCATATGGGCAATCGACGAATAGGCCATCAGACGTTTGATATCGCGTTGTCCAATTGCGGCAATCGCCCCAAGGAACATCGACAGCACCGACAACAGTGCGATAATTTGCTGCCAATCACCGACAACGCCGCCGAACGCATCATGCATGACACGCGCAAACAGGCCCATCGCCGCCACTTTGGGTGCGGTGGCAAAAAACGCCGTTACCGGCGTGGGCGAACCCTCATAAACATCAGGCGTCCACATGTGGAACGGCACAGCACTCACCTTAAATGCCAGACCGGCTGTGATGAATGTCAGGCCAAACAACAGGCCCAATGGTGCGTGATCATGGCCAACGGCCTCGACAATGCCTGCGAAACTCGTGGTGCCAGCAAAGCCATAAACCAGTGATGACCCATACAGCAACAGACCGGAACTTAGCGCGCCCAGCACGAAATATTTCAGCCCTGCCTCGGTTGATTTCAGGCTGTCGCGGCGCAACGACGCCACAACATAGAGCGCCAACGATTGCAGCTCCAACCCCATGTAAAGAGACATCAAATCGCCTGCACTGACCATCATCATCATACCGACAACCGACAATGTAATCAGAACCGGATATTCAAACCGCAGCAAGCCGCGACGAGACATATACTCCTGCCCCATCACCAATACTGCTGCCGCTGATAGCAGGATAACCACCTTGGCAAACCGTGCAAAACCATCGTCTTGGAACATGCCGCCAAAGGCCTCGCGCGCGCCGTCGCCAGTGCCACCAATCCATACAGCAACCAGTACAAACAACAACGCAGTCAGCCATGTCAGCATCGGTCCCAACCGGTCTTTACCGGTATAAACCGCGCCCACCAGCGCACCCATCGCATAAAGCGCCAGAACAATCTC
>CAXIAD010000054.1:0-21018 GCA_964021645.1 uncultured Cognatishimia sp.
GTGAGGCCCACGGCCAAATCGCCATATCGGCAATCGTGAACTCAGGCCCTGCGACATATTCCGTCTCGGCAAGACGGCGATCCAGCACGCTATACAGTCGCGCAACCTCATCGCGGTAGCGTGTTTTTGCGTAGGGTAAATCGGCAGGGGCGTATTTCAGAAAATGATGCGCCTGACCGGCCATCGGCCCAACGCCCCCCATTTGCCACATCAGCCACTGATCAATGGCCACGCGCTCGCGCTCGCAAGCACCATAAAACATGCCAGTTTTGCGCGCGAGGTACATCAAAATCGCCCCTGACTCAAAGACCGAGATTGGTGTGCCATCCGGCCCTTCGTGATCCACAATTGCGGGCATGCGGTTATTTGGGGCGATTTTCAGGAACTCAGGCTTGAATTGATCCCCCGCGCCAATGTCGATCAGGTTAAGCGCATAGGGCAGCCCCATTTCCTCCAGTGCAATAGAGACTTTCCAACCGTTAGGTGTTGGCCAGTAATATAGGTCAATAGGCGTCATAGCATGTTCCCCTTTGTGGCTATGATGCCCGTTTTACCCTCATGAGCAAGGGGGTAGTGGCAGCGGTAACGCCATTGGGGATGTCAGCACGCAATATGTGCTGCAAGTAGGAAAATGGCAAACGCGCCGGTGCTCGCAACAAGCTTTGGTAAAACGGAAAAATGCCGGGCCGGAGATATGTTGACCAATGGCATGCCCAATGTGCCGGGGCGGCAACGGGGAAGCCAATGTCGCGCATCCGCGCCAAAATCACCCGATTCCCCAAATCCAACGTCACCGCATTGCGCGCTGAAATCCCGCGTCCCAAGGCTCGATCACATCGCACATTCGGGCGGAAAATACGCTCAAACATCAGATCATAAAGGTTGTTCTCACGCGAAATAACATTGAACAACTCACATTCCCGCCCAGCAGGCGTGCGCAATGCTGCCTTTGCTTGGCTTTGATAGGCAGCTGCATTCATCAAAATAACCCGTCCCAGATCACCCGCCCATAGATGCTGCATTGCCTCTAACGCCAAATATCCGCCCAGCGAATGTGCAATCACATGCACCGGGCGTGTGGCGTCAATTTTGCGGATCATGCGTACCAGATACGCCAATGCGCGCGCCGCCTCAGATGCAGTTTTACGAGCTCGCCACAGGCTACCACGTGCGTTCCATCCAAAAGCAATGGCAAGCCCATCCTGCAAATGCCCCCGCCCAAAGCCCAGATGCCGAGGCCAACTTAACCCTCTGTGATTCGTCGTGGTATCAGGCGCGAAAATATGGCGATGCGGGCAATTGCCACCATCACCGGGTAAAAACCGATAGCCATGCACCATCACGACAATCGGCCCATCTTGCCCCAACGCCCTATGTAACACCGAGCCAAGCGCATGTGAGACGCCATGCAGCTGCGGCACCTCATTTTGCGCATTGATCCTGAGGATGGGCATTGTCTCTCCGCCGGGGGTTGGGGCTGTGGCCCGTGAATGGGTTGGCTTCAATTTGCACACAGCGGATGAAATCATTGTTACAGCACCGTGACGGTGTTGACCGACGCGTGCATGCGCAGTAAATGCGTGGATGTGGCGATTTGTTACCGGATTGCGGGCCACGTTAAATATCCCGCTAAAGAGGTCAGGATGAGGGACCCCCTTTCGCTTGACCGCGTCTGGGGTTTTTTTGTGCGCAAATATGCGCGAAGGAGAGAATAAGATGAGCGACTGGAACACACGCACAAAATTGGTGCATGGCGGCACCCGGCGCAGCCAGTATGGTGAGGTAAGCGAAGCGATCTTCCTCACCCAAGGATTTGTCTACGATAGCGCAGAACAGGCCGAGGCCCGGTTTATCGAAACTGGCCCGGATGAATTCATCTATGGTCGCTATGGCAACCCAACCGTAGCCATGTTTGAGGATCGCATCGCCCTGCTAGAAGGCACCGAAGATGCCTTTGCCACCGCATCAGGAATGGCCGCCGTCAACGGCGCGCTGGTCTCACTGCTGAAATCGGGAGATCACGTTGTCTCCGCCAAGGCGTTGTTTGGCTCCTGCCTCTATATCCTCGAAAACATTCTGACCCGCTATGGGGTCGAGGTAACATTCGTGGATGGCACCGATCTAGAAGCATGGCGCGCCGCAATGCGCCCTGATACCAAGGTCTGCTTTTTTGAATCCATGTCCAACCCCACGCTAGAGGTGATCGACATCCAAGGAGTGGCCGAGATTGCCCACAGTGTCGGGGCAACTGTTGTGATCGACAATGTGTTTTCCACGCCGGTGTTTTCGCAGGCAATCGCCCAGGGTGCCGATGTGGTGGTCTATTCGGCGACCAAACATATCGACGGGCAGGGGCGAGCACTCGCCGGTGTTGTTCTTGGCACCAAGGATTACATTCGCGGCACGCTTGAACCCTACATGAAACATACCGGCGGCTCGCTTAGTCCGTTCAATGCGTGGATCATGCTCAAAGGTTTGGAAACCATCGACCTACGTGTGCGCGCTCAGGCCGAAAGCGCGCTCAAGATCGCCACAGCCCTTGAGGGGCATGCAGCGTTGCACCGCACCCTGTATCCGGGCCTTACGTCTCATGCGCAACATGCCTTGGCGCATCGTCAGTTGGGCGGCAATGGCGGGACAGTCCTTTCACTGGATGTGAAAGGCGACAAAGAAGGCGCGTTCAAATTCCTCAATGCGATACAAATCGCGGTGATCTCCAACAATCTGGGGGATGCCAAATCCATCGCGACCCATCCGGCGACCACGACCCACCAACGTCTTAGTGACGCGCAAAAAGACGATCTGGGCATTACACCCGGCCTGATCCGCTTTTCTGTAGGGCTTGAGGATACGGATGATCTCATCGCTGACCTTCTTCAGGCGCTAGAGATTTCACAATCCTAAAAGCATGATCCAAATGCCCCCTGATGCCCGACCCCAATCGGGCATCATTACCACCATTCCAAAATAGGTTCTCCACCGCTGACCAACTAACGAACCTGATCAGGCTCAGCTTCTTGTGGCCAGAAGTATCCCCGCCGGAGGCTCTCGACACCTGTTATCAATTTAATGGTCTCAAAAATGCCTGAGCAACGAGCTGTTTCGCGAAATGTACATTTCAAGGCGTGAAAGTGACAATTCGTACACTTCGACCCCTAAAACACACTTGGATTTCTGCTGAGTTTGGCGATGAAAAACCGCGAAGATGTCGCATCTGGCGTGTTTCGTTTCGAAATTGGCAAATTCCTTTGGACCTGTGTATGATAGAGACCAGCATAAGACGCGAAAGGCCTTCTCATGAACATGCAAACGCCCAAATCTCAATCGGCTATCAGCCGGGAGGCAGCTGCTGAGGCGCTTGAGAAACTGCGCCAATGGGTCAGCAATGCTAACCCCACAGAAATTGCCGAGTTAGAACCGTCACTTGCGCGTCTTTTGCCCGACCAGGAGGTCGCAAATTATCCAGAGTTGTCGCGTGAATACCCCGCGGATTTCACGGTGGACGAAGACTATAAATGCACTTTGCCGGATCTCCAGAATGGCCCCACCAGCCTGATCCGCGGTGCCAAGCAGCAAATCCAGCACGTCGGCATTTCCAATTTCCGCCTACCGATCCGGTTTCATACCCGTGACGCGGGCGATATCGCGTTGGAAACCAGCGTCACCGGCACCGTCAGCCTAGAGGCAGACAAAAAAGGCATCAACATGTCCCGCATCATGCGGTCGTTTTATAAACACGCCGAAAAAACCTTTAGTTTTGAGGTGATGGAATCCGCACTTGCTGATTATAAAACTGATCTAGGCAGCTTTGACGCACGTATTCAGATGCGCTTCCGGTATCCGATGAAAATCCCATCATTGCGGTCCGGATTAGAAGGGTATCAATATTATGATATCGCGATGGAAAAGGTCGAAATAGCCGGTAAGCCATTGAAGATAATGCATCTTGATTATGTCTATTCGTCAACGTGCCCTTGTTCTCTTGAGCTGTCAGAGCATGCCCGTCAGACCCGTGGGCAATTGGCGACGCCACATTCACAACGATCTGTGGCCCGCATTTCTGTGGTGGCAAATCCGATTCACAAACTGTGGTTTGAGGATTTGATCGACATGGCCCGTCGTGCTGTGCCCACCGAAACCCAAGTCATGGTCAAACGCGAAGATGAGCAGGCATTTGCCGAACTCAACGCCGCCAACCCCATTTTCGTCGAGGATGCAGCGCGCCTATTTTGTCAGGAACTGCAACAAGATCCCCGCGTTGGTGATTTCCGCATCATAGCCAGCCACCAAGAAAGCCTGCACAGCCATGACGCGGTGTCGATTCTCACCGAAGGCGAAACCTTCACTTCAGGCTCCATTGACCCCAAACTATTCACGACGTTGTTTCACGTCGGTTAAAATGTCATTTTTTCCGCACTGAATTATCTTCGGCGTGGGATCGGCAACGGGCAGAGGTTTTCGCATCTCAGTACAGGTGTGTGCAGGTGACAGAACAAACCATCGTCAAAGCGGGCGGCCCATGCAAATTTCGCGCATCTGACGGATTTCCCTGATGCCTTGACAGTACTGGCACCACAGTTCAACGCTGCATCTATGTTTGATTTTCGACCAGTTGGATATGTGATTGGCCTGCTTGTGGCCATGCTTGGGGCAACCATGTTCCTACCCATGCTGGTTGATCTGGCTGAGGGGCGGGGACATTGGCCAGTATTTTTACAATCCGCCATCCTAACCCTTTTGACCGGCGGGCTTGTGTCGCTCAGTTGCCAGAACGGCATCAAAGAGGGGCTGACCATTCAGCAGACCTTTTTGTTGACCACTGGCGTATGGCTGGCGCTGCCGTTTTTCGGCGCCCTACCTTTTTGGCTCGGAGCGACTGAGGCGCGGTTTGTTGATGCGTTTTTTGAGGCGATGTCCGGGCTGACCACCACGGGCTCCACCGTGTTTTCTGAGCTAGAGAGCCTGCCCAAGGGCATGTTGCTATGGCGCGCGCTACTGCAATGGCTGGGCGGCATCGGTATCATTGTTGTGGCCATGGTGTTTTTGCCAGAGCTTCGGGTGGGTGGAATGCAGATTTTTCGCTCAGAAGGTTTTGATACCTTTGGCAAAATTCTGCCGCGTGCCACTCAAATTTCCTCACGCATATCGGTGATTTATCTGGCACTGACGATGATGTGCGCCGTGGCCTATTTAGTCACTGGAATGAACCCGTTTGACGCAACTGTGCATGCGATGACCACTGTGGCGACGGGGGGGTTTGCCAATTATGATGCATCATTTGCGTCCTTTGGGGCAGCGACCGAATATGTGTCTGTTGTATTTATGCTTTTGGCAGCCTTGCCGTTCGTCAGGTTTGTTCAACTGACCGCAGGCTCGGCCAAACCATTGCTGCGTGACAGCCAGATCAGGGGCTTTTTCTCGACCGTTGTGGTGATCGTGCTGATCATGACTTTGTGGCAATTTTTCCGACTTGAAGATACATCAGAAGAGTCCTTTCGCAAGGTGTTGTTTAACTCTGTTTCGATACTGACAGGCACGGGTTATGCCAGCGCAGACTATATGAATTGGGGCGGGTTCCCAATCGCGGTGCTGTTTTTTGCAGGGCTTATTGGCGGCTGTGCGGGCTCGACCGCTTGCTCGATCAAAGTATTCAGATATCAATTATTGTTTGCCTCAATCCGGGTGCAACTACAGAAAATTCACACCCCCAGTGGGGTATTTACGCCGCGCTACCAAGGACGCCGGGTGGAGGACGAGGTTCTAAACTCGGTGATGTCGTTCTTTGTGTTCTTTACCGTGACCCTTGGTGTGCTGGCGGTATTACTGGGGCTGACCGGGCTTGATTTTACCACCTCCCTATCGGGAGCGGCTGCTGCCTTGGCTAACATCGGCCCCGGTCTAGGCGACACAATCGGCCCGGCGGGGAATTTCGCATCATTGAACGATTCCGCCAAGTGGATGCTTGCGGCGGGAATGCTAATCGGCCGCCTAGAGCTTTTGGCGGTCTATGCCATCCTTACCATACGTTTCTGGAGAGCCTGATGACTGATACTGCTCGTCGCCCGCTGGGCGCACAAATTTCGCACATGCTAAAAAGTCGCGGAGTCGACGTGATTTTTGGCATCCCCGGTGTACACAACATTGAGATGTATCGGGGTATCCAAGAGGCTGGTATTACGCATATCCTAGCGCGCCACGAACAGGGTGCGGGCTTTATGGCGGATGGCTATGCGCGGGCCAGTGGCAAGCCGGGTGTCGCCTATGTGATCACGGGGCCGGGCGTTTGCAATGCGATGACACCAATGGGGCAGGCCTACAGCGATAGCGTGCCAATATTGGTGATATCGTCCTGTTTGGATGAAACGGCGGCGCGCAAAGGACAACTTCACCAAATGTTGGATCAACAAGCGGCAGCAGCAACCGTTTGCGATTGGAGCCATGAGGCGCGCAGTGCAGACGCCGCCTATGATTTGATTGACCGTGCTTTTCAGGAATTTTACAGCACCCGTCAGCGCCCAAAACATATTCAGGTGGGGATCGCGCTTGCTGGCTCTCAAGCAGAGAGCGCACCAGAGCCACGTAAAATTCCTGATGCAGCTCCCTATTGGCGACCTGCTGCGTCACAGGCGCAGGTGGCCGAAGTAGCTGAGGTGCTTAAAAACGCCGAATTGCCCATGGTTATTCTTGGGGGCGGGGCGCGTCATGCCGCTGACGGCGCACGTGAGGTGTTATCACGTCTTCAGTCGGCATCCTTCGTCACATATGCTGGGCGCGGCTTGGCAGATCCTGCGGATGATTTGCACTTTGGCTCCTATCTTGGACGGCCTGAAACCGCAGAGATCATTGGACGTGCCGATGTTGTTTTGGTCGTTGGATCGGAACTGTCTGAGGTGGACCTGTGGCGCGATGATCTAGGGGCAAAGGCAACGATGATCCGGGTTGATCTGGATGCCGCCGAGATTGATCACCCACGCGCGGATATCGCCGTTGTTGGCGATGCGCAGCGTTTCCTTGAAGACCTTGCCAAGGAGCTACCTGACCAAGGCAAAAGCAATTGGCGTGCTGATGATGTCAAAGCCGCTCGGGCACGCTGGCGGGCGGAAACCGATGCAGAGCGTCCGGGGATTGTGCCAATTTGCGAGGCATTGCAGGAAGTTATGCCCAAAGACACGATGTATTACAGTGACATGACCCAATTTGCCTATGTCGGCAAAGAAGTCTGGGACATGGATCGCCCCGGACATTGGCATCACCCATATGGGTTTGGCACGCTGGGATATGCATTGCCCGCGGCAATTGGCGGCGCGATGGCCCGACCCGGATTGCCGACAGTCTGCATCGCAGGTGACTATGGTTTTCAATATACGCTTCAGGATCTTGGAACCGCGGTTGAACTTGGGCTGCCGCTTCCGATTTTGCTGTGGGACAATGCCAAACTCAAAGAAATCGAAGACGCAATGATCGGCTCTCAGATTGCACCAAATGCGGTGATTGCGATGAACCCAGATTTCAGCAAGCTCGCCGAGGCCTACGGTGCCTATGCGGCTGAACCAGCCACGCTTGCCGATCTGCAAAAGGCCGTGATTGCAGCACTTGCATCTGATCGACCTACAATCATTCGTATGACCCCGGCCTTAACTGCCTGATACAAATGTAAAAGGCCGGGGATTACCCGGCCTTTATCAACATTGGGTATTCAATTTTAGTTCCAGCAGCTTACCAAAACCGTCATTCCGCTTGCCTGAGTGGTCAGATCCTCAGGCGCAAGAGCTGCATTGCTAGACTGTGTTGCCGTGACGATACCCGCCTTACTCAACACATCGCGAACCATTGGGGTCACAACTGCAAAGCTAACATCCTCTGGCAATTGCTGGGCACTGCCCACGGGTTTCGGAAGCAACATGCCTACGACGGCACCCGCCGTATCAAATACCGGACCACCTGCATCGCCAGCCAGCGGGGCCAATGCGAGACGGGTCACGCCTTGCTCCCCTCGCAGGCCTTGCAACTCCTCAAGCGTGCCAAATGTCAACGTGGGGGCACCAAGCACGCCACCAAATGAATACCCGGCAACAGCGATTTCAGACTGAAGACGTGGATCACCTTTGCGAAACTGAGCAACCGTAATGGGGGCAAGGGTTTCTTTGGGCCGCAACACAGCAATGCCGCTTGCGGCATCATTGCCAAGCAACTCCGCGTCATAATCATTATCCAACGTGATTCTCGTGCACTCACTGACAACCTCAGCTGTTGTTACCACGGTCCCTTTGCCATCCACATAAAACCCGGAACGCGACAGGCGCGGTTTGCGAACCTCAAGCCCGGATACCAGATCTATGCTTTGCTGGGCATCACTTCCGGCCGTGGAATCAAGCACGCGATCAAGGCGCGCAAATGACTTTTGCATAACACCCAGAATGCGACGGCGACGTTCTTCGTCACCTGCTGGCCATGCAAGGGTAAACCCTTTGATCTGCCCATTCTTCAACGATACTTCGGTGTGAGAGATCATGCGACCATCCTCACCGATCAGAACAAAGCTGTTTTTCTTACGTTCACGCGGTCCCTCAAGTGGCACAATGGCCAAGGTTTGCATGATTTCGTACAGGCCAAACAAGGTCGTTTGATCCCCGGCTTGGCTGATCAGCAGAACCTGTGCATCAATGTCGCCACTGGCATTGTAATGAACAAAAGGAAACTCGGTATTTGCCTTGTTCAAAACACCCATTGGCAATTGCAGTTCAATGCCCGCTTCAGCTTCGGTGATGATTTGCAGGTCCATGCCTTTTAGCACCGCGTTATACTGCTCTGTAAGAGCGGCGCGTTGCAAAGTTGTCATGATGCCAGTGATTTCATAGCCGTTTGCAGCCTGCCAATCGGACATCGAGGCACGGGTGCCACGTCCAAAGGCTCCGTCGATGGCGCTGTTATAAAACCCAGCCCATTTTAGCAGTGATTGCAATTCCCGGCGTTCTTCTCTGTTTAAACGGCTTTCGCTTGCGCGGGCTTCGCGCGGCGTCTCATCAACAACCTCAGGTGTGACCTCTTCTTCGGCAACCGCGGCTGGAGTTTCCGTTTCCACAGCACTTGGCGCTGGCTGAAGCGGCTGTAGTAAATTTGCCCCGACCGGCCAAAACTGCTGCCCAAAAGAACCGGATAGCGCGATAAAACTGTCACGTGGAATGATGCGTTCGGCGCGGTATACCTGCAACACGGTTTCGGCGTCATCGCGGGTATAGGGACCAAGAGCCACTGCATACCAACCGCCGCCAAGCGTGAAACCGTTCACATCCTGAATATCTTGCGAATAGGTGCGAATTCGGTCGCTGGCCACCGTCAGGCTTGCATGTGCTTCGACTTGCACCCAGACGACATCCTCCTCTTGGGCCAAAGCGGCAGAAAGAGACGAAAACAAAAGAAACAAGCTAAGAAATATACGAGTCATATCAGTGCGGGCCTTTGAGACAAACGTGTAACGGTGACTTTGGCGCGTATCTTTATCAGGTCTGACGTATCTTGCACCCCTAATTTACACTTTGACGCAATTGACCCCGCGCGCTGCCCGGCATAGGTAAAAACGGCGTTTCCAAAAGGCAGGGCCATGGCAAAGACCGACAGCAAACCGCGCAGCTTTCAAGAGATCATTCTGAGGTTGCAGAACTATTGGGCCGAAAAAGGCTGCGCTATTTTGCAGCCTTACGACATGGAAGTGGGCGCAGGCACATTTCATCCGGCGACAACATTGCGTTCCTTGGGGTCAAAACCGTGGGCCGCTGCCTATGTGCAGCCCTCGCGTCGTCCGACCGATGGACGTTATGGTGAAAACCCGAACCGCTTGCAGCATTATTATCAGTATCAGGTGTTGATTAAGCCAAGTCCGCCGAATTTGCAGGAGCTATACCTTGGTAGCCTTGCAGCCATTGGCGTTGATATGGAATTGCACGACATCCGCTTTGTTGAGGATGACTGGGAAAGCCCAACGCTTGGTGCTTGGGGGCTGGGCTGGGAGGTCTGGTGTGATGGCATGGAAGTGTCACAATTCACCTATTTCCAACAGGTTGGCGGGCATGATTGCCATCCAGTGTCAGGCGAGCTGACATATGGTTTGGAACGGTTGGCGATGTATATTCTGGGTGTCGATCACGTGATGGACATGCCCTACAATGATCCGGATACCCCGATCGCATTGACCTATGGGGATGTGTTTAAACAAACCGAAGAAGAATACGCACGCTGGAATTTCGATGTCGCCAATACCGATGTATTGCTGCGTCATTTTCAAGAGGCCGAGGCCGAATGCGAAAACATTCTTGCGCAGGATCATATGGATTCAAAAACGGGCAAGCGTATCGTTATGGTTCATCCCGCCTATGATCAATGCATCAAGGCATCACATGTGTTTAACCTGCTTGATGCGCGCGGTGTGATTTCGGTCACTGAGCGCCAAGCCTATATCGGACGTGTACGCGTTTTGGCAAAGAAATGCGCGGATGCCTTTGTACAGACAACAGCAGGAGGGTACGTCGCATGACCGGCAAACTTTTGGCGAGCTTTATCGTCCTATCAAGTCTGATCATGGGCGTTTCGATCTATTATCTTCAGGTCTATGCCTATTACGAAGAAGTCACGCCCGAAATGTCGGGGGGTGTCATGTTGTTGCCACTAGATTCAGACACCAGCAAAGCCATTGAATTTACCGAGTTTCAGGGAATAAATGGTACGTCTTCGCCGATCCGGTATCGGGCATGTTTTCAATTGAGCGAAACGGTTGAACAGCTCAAAGCACAGTATCAAGCCTATCCTCAGGCTGAACCATTGACGGCCCCGGGCTGGTTTGAATGCTACGACTCGCGCCGTGTTGGTGCGGCTCTGGAAACCGGTGAGGCCATGGCGTTTCTGTCACAACACGAAGTGGCGGATGGCGTTGATCGCGTTATCGCTGTTTTTCCTGACGGGCAGGCCTATGCTTGGCACCAGTTGAATGAGAAGTACGCGGAGTAATTGGTCATGACGAGCGAAGCTGAAGCAGAACTGGAAAAACTGAAGCGCCGCCATGAGCGCCACATGCGTAACGCGCATGCCAAAGGGCTGCTTCAGGGTATTCTGTCGATGCTCAAGCCGGGTGATGTTGTGTTTGATTGCGGTGCCAATGTTGGCGAAGTAACTGCGCCTCTTGCTGAAACCGGGGCTGAGGTGCATGCGTTTGAGCCTGATCCCTATGCATTTGGCAAACTCACCCGCAGATTTGCCGACACCAAAAATGTCACGCTGCACAATGTTGCAGGGGGGGCGACTGCGGGCAGTGTCAAATTGATGCGGGCTGCGAACTTCGAAGACAATCCGCGATTGGGATCAGTAAAATCCACAATCGTTGGCGGAGGTCGCAAGATCGATGAGGAAGATGGAAACTCCATCGACGTTGATCTGATAAGCCTGCCAGAATTGATCCGTGAGACAGTGGCAAAGCACGGCGAAATTGCCTTTCTTAAGATGGATATCGAAGGGGCAGAACTTGATCTGCTCGAAGCGATGGAACAGCAAGATCTGTTTCAGGATGTCCGCCTGACCGTTGCCGAAACACATGAAAATAAGTTCAAGGAACTACGCCCGCGGTTTAAGGCGTTGCGCGAAAGGGTGGGCGAAGCCTATCCGCTGAGTAAAGTAAACCTTGACTGGATTTGAACCGAAGGCCCCTTGGGGCCGGATGATACAGGACCGACAATGCCCGATCTGCTGATTGAACTGTTTTCCGAGGAAATTCCCGCGCGGATGCAGGCACGTGCCGCTGATGACCTGAAAAAGCGTATGACTGATGGGCTGGTTGAGGCCGGTCTGACCTATGGTCACGCCTCTGCGCTATCAACGCCGCGGCGTTTGACGCTCGCGGTTGAGGGACTATTGGCGCAAAGCCCGAGCGTGCGTGAAGAACGCAAAGGTCCGCGCGTCGATGCGCCCGAGAAGGCCATCGAAGGTTTTCTACGTGGGGCAGGCCTAACGCGGGATCAATTGGTTGAGCGGGATGAGAAAAAGGGCAAAGTCTTCTTTGCCGTGATTGAAAAGCCTGGCCGGGATGCTGCCGATATCATTGCAGAAGTGCTGGACAACGTGGTTCGGAACTTCCCTTGGCCCAAGGCCATGCGCTGGGGCACGGGGTCTTTGCGTTGGGTGCGTCCCTTGCAATCGATTCTGTGCATCCTGTCGGACGAAGCTGGAAGCACCGTTGTGCCGGTGGATATTGATGGCATCATTGCTGCTGACACGACCGAGGGGCATCGTTTCATGGGGCAGGGGCGCTTTGCTGTCTCTGGCTTTGAGGATTATGCCGCGAAACTAAAGCGCAATTACGTTGTGCTTGATGCTGGTGAACGTGCAGAGCACATCTGGAATGACGCACAAAACCTTGCATTCGCGCAGGGGCTTGAGGTTGTCGACGACAAAGGTTTGCTGGCCGAGGTCGCAGGCCTTGTTGAGTGGCCCGTTGTTTTGATGGGCGATATCGCCGAGGATTTTCTTGGCTTGCCGCCTGAAGTGCTGCAAACTTCTATGAAAGAACACCAAAAGTTTTTCTCGGTGCGCAATCCAAAAACGGACCGGATCGAGAAATTCATCACGGTCGCCAATCGCGAAACCGCAGATAATGGCGTGACGATTTTAGCGGGGAACCAAAAGGTTCTATTCGCGCGATTGTCTGACGCAAAGTTTTTCTGGGAAAACGATCTGCGCGTCGCCAAATCAGGTGCTGCTGAATGGTTGGCAAAGCTCGACAATGTGACGTTTCATAACAAGCTGGGCTCTCAGGGAGAGCGTATTGGGCGCATTGCTGCACTTGCTCGTGAGGTTGCCCCGCTTGTTGGTGCTGACCCGGATGTCGCTGAAAAAGCGGCGCGTTGGGCAAAGTCTGATTTATCATCTGAGATGGTGTATGAATTTCCAGAGCTTCAGGGCCTGATGGGGCGCTATTATGCAGATGCTGCGGGGCATTCTGCTGAAATCGCTGCGGCTTCCGAGGAGCATTATTCACCGCTTGGGCCGTCAGATACAGTTCCCACCGCGCCAGTTTCAGTTGCTGTGGCATTGGCGGATAAGCTTGATACGCTGACCGGGTTTTGGGCCATTGACGAAAAACCTACAGGCTCCAAAGACCCGTTTGCTCTGCGGCGTGCGGCGTTGGGGGTCATTCGCTTGGTGTTGGAGAATGATGCGCGGTGCAAAATTTCTGCGCTTGTTGGGAAAGCGGACATCTTGGTTTGCGAAAACGAGAATGGAATTGCTGGACCAAGCGTATCTGAATATGCACCGATTCTGCTGAGCTTTTTCCACGACCGCCTAAAGGTTTTCCTGCGGGATGAGGGCATTCGTCATGATGTGATTGATGCCTGCATCGCGATGGATGGGAGTGACGACATTACGCTTTTGGTGGCACGTGCGCGTGCTCTTCAGGTCTTTTTGGGCACTGAAGATGGGGGCAACCTGTTACAAGGTTTCAAGCGCGCCAATAACATTCTTACTCAGGCGGAAGAAAAAGACGGTGTTGAGTATTCTTATGGGGCCGACATCAAATACGCCAATGAGGATAGCGAAAAAGCACTGTTTGCAGTGCTTGATGTGCAGGAGGGAGCAATCTCCTCGGCCATCGAAGCCGAAGATTTTGCGGCCGCAATGAGCGGCATGGCAGCGCTTCGAGCACCGATCGATGCCTTTTTCGAAGCTGTGCAGGTCAACAGTGATAACGAGGTTTCGCGGCGAAACCGTCTGAACCTGTTGAGCCGTATCCGCAAAATTTGCCTAGGGGTTGCGGATCTAACGCGCGTCGAAGGGTAGGCGGGTAGGACACAATATGCACTCTTGCCTCAAACTGGGGCGGGTTTTTCTTGCCTCGTGATCCTCTGTGCGTATGCTGCACTCACAGAGGAGACTTGCCGCAGTGCAGCAAAATGACCCGAACCTTACCCTTATCACACCGGCGGCGCCGGTAGCTTCAACAACGCATGGCGGGCGCGCAAAATGCTTGCAGCGTCTCATCAGGCTGGAAATGCCGGTGCCTTGTACCGTTGCATTGTCCTTTGACGCCGTGCACAGCATTGCTGGCGGTGAAGTGCCTGATTTGGAGGCCATGGTGGCCCCTTTTGATCCCGATGGATTGCTATGTGTACGCCCCAGTTCGGAAGATCCTGATTGGGGTGGCCCTGGTGCTGTGTTGAACATTGGCATGAATGACAAGCGTCACGAAGCCCTGTGCAGCATCATCGGACCAGAAGGCGCAACCGCGCTGTATATGCGATTTATCCAATCTTATTCGGTACATGTAGCGCGACTAGATCCGGATATGTTCGATGATATCGATATGACCAGCCCGGATGCGTTGGAACGTTCACTGGCTGCCTATGAGACCGAAGCCGAAGAGCCATTTCCTCAAGACCGAAGCCAGCAACTTGCCGGGGTGTTGAGATCCATGGCGCGCGCTTGGGAGGGCACTTCAGCCCGATTGTTGCGCCAAGCAAAAGGGGCACCTGCGGATGCCGGACTTGGTTTGGTGGTGCAAGCGATGGTGTTGGGCCTAGGCCCCGGAGAAAGCGGCTCAGGCGTGCTACAGCTTGTTGATAGCGCCACCGGGCTTCCCAAAATCATTGGGCGATATCTGTCGCAATCGCAGGGACGAGACGCCCTAAGCAAAGATGCAGAAGCGCTGTTTCTTGAGCGTGACCCGCGGGGGGGCTCGTTGCAGGAAAAGGCACCTGCCGTCTTTGATGAGGTAAAGCAATACGCGGCCCTAATGCGGCGTAAACTGCGCGAAGAAATGCAGATCGAATTCACCATCGCCAATGGCAACTTGCATATTCTGGATGGGGTGCGCGTACAGCGCAGTGCCCGCGCCGCATTACGCATCGCGGTTTCGCTGGCTGACGATGAGATTATCCCGCGGCAAGAAGCATTGATGCGCATTGATCCGCGCTCGTTGAATGAATTGCTGCACCGTCAAATCGCCCCCGAGGCAGAACGGGACGTCATTGGTACGGGTATCGCGGCAAGCCCAGGTGCCGCTACCGGGCGGATCGTTTTTTCTGCTGTGGCGGCGCAGGCCAGTGCTGCGCGCAATGAAAATTGCATTCTCGTGCGTCGCGAAACCAGCCCAGAAGATATTCGTGGTATGCACGCTGCTGCTGCGGTTCTGACGGAAAGAGGCGGCATTACCAGCCATGCGGCGGTGATTGGGCGTGGTTTGGGGCTGCCTTGTGTGGTTGGCGCATCCTCCATCCGGTTTCAAACCCGCAAGAAGCAACTCACCGCAGAAGATGGGCGTGTCTTTCGGGAGGGGGATATCATCACGGTTGATGGGACGAACGGTCAAGTTTTGGCGGGCCAACCTCAGATGCACGAGGCCGCGTTGGATGACACGTTTCAAACCTTGATGGCCTGGGCAGACGTTGAGCGTGACATTGGGATACGCGCTAACGCTGATACGCCGGCAGACGCCCAAACCGCTCGAAATTTCCAAGCACAAGGCATTGGCCTTTGCCGCACCGAGCACATGTTTTTCGAGGCAGGCCGCCTGACCGTCATGCGCGAAATGATCTTTGCTGATGATAGCTCTGATCGGCGTGCTGCGTTGGAGCGCTTGCTCCCAATGCAGAGGGCGGATTTCACCGAATTGTTTCGCATCATGCAGGGGCAACCTGTGTGTATTCGGCTGTTTGATCCGCCACTTCACGAATTTTTGCCCACAGACCGGACCGGATTGCGGGACCTTGCGGAGGCGTTGAATCTGCCGTTGTCGGATGTGACCCGGCGTGTTGAGGCAATGGGGGAATACAATCCCATGTTGGGCATGCGCGGCGTGCGACTTGGGATTACGGTTCCTGAAATCTATGACATGCAGGCACGCGCCATCTTTGAGGCAACCATTGAGGCAAGCCGAGACGGTGATCCGGTGGTTCCCGAAATCATGATACCTCTCGTTAGCGCAAAACGAGAAGTCGAGCTGGTTAAAAACCGCATTGATGCGGTGGCTGCTGCGGTACGAACAGAACAGGGCAATGATTTCACCTATCGTCTTGGTGTTATGGTTGAAACGCCGCGCGCCGCGTTGCGGGCCGAAGATATCGCACCGCATTGTCACTTTTTCAGCTTTGGAACGAATGATCTCACGCAGATGACTTATGGGCTTTCGCGCGATGATGCGGGGCGCTTTATGTCGACATATGTTCAGCAGGGCGTCTATCCCGAAGATCCATTTCACACATTGGATGCCGATGGCGTGGGCGAGTTGTTGAAAATCGGCGTTGAGCGGGGGCGCAGAGCGCAGCCCAACCTCACCCTATCTGTTTGTGGCGAACATGGGGGCAGCCCCGAATCAATCGCCTTTTGCCGTCAGGTGGGGATTGATTATGTTTCTTGCTCTCCGTTTCGGGTTCCGGTTGCCCGACTGGCTGCTGCGCAATTGGCAATCAAAGACAAGATCAAGTAGCCCAAGGTTAACGCAGACCTTGATGTTGTATAAATACGCGGTTTTGCCGGGGCAAAATGCGCCGCACTAGACGTGAGGCGTGCTTTTCGCTAATAAACGCGGATATTCGAACTTGGGAGGGTTCGTCGTAGCGGCTTTTGTCTAGATTTTTCTTCCTGTTTCAGGAGAGTGATTTGGGTGGAAATGCCAAATTCTGAGTGCGTTTTGCTTCTGGTTTTGAAGCCATTTCAGTGAAACGCTCAAAGTTGAGGACGACATGCGTGTTATTATGACCGCCCTTCTAGGGCTCTGCCTGACCATCGGACAAGCTTTTGCTGATGCTCCCGTTAACCCTCTTGGGGAGCTGTTAGAGCGTGAAAAACGTGCTCTTGCTGCCGTTTCTGGGAGTAAGCTGAAAACGCTTTTGACTGCGCGTGCCAAGCGCGATGAAATTCAATATTCTAGAAAGTGGATCGACAAACAACCCGTTGCCCAAGGCAGTGCGGATTGGCAATGTCTAACCCAAGCCCTGTATTTCGAAGCGCGCGGCGAAAGCGTAAAGGGGCAATTTGCGGTTGCCGAAGTCATTCTTAACCGTGTTGATAGCGCGCGTTACCCTGATTCAGTCTGTGGTGTGATTAACCAAGGTACAGGGCGCAAATATCAATGCCAGTTCACCTTTACTTGTGATGGGGTGAAAGAGGTCGTTGCCGAACAGGCCGCCTATGACCGTGTGGGCAAAGTGGCAAAACTGATGATCAGTGGCGCATCGCGTGTGCTGACCAAAGGTGCAACGCATTACCATACCAAAGCTGTTAGCCCAAGTTGGTCACGTAAGTTCCCAAGAACGGCAACGATTGGCGTGCATCATTTCTATCGTCAACCAACCCGGCTTAGCAGCAACTGACCGGCACCTGCGTCCTCTTATGGGGTGTAAATGTGTTCTGGTTTGTCGCCACATCTGCTGTTATCGACCTCTTCGGCGGTTGGCTTAACCGCGCCTATTCAGCGGAGTCCCGTGATGACCTCAAATGCTAGCCTCGCTTTCGGCGATTTGATCGACCGTTCTCTTGCGGATGGGGATCCGAATTTCGACAGGATTTCGTTACGAAACCATATTGTCGAGGTTGAGATCGGCGCGTTTCAAGCAGAGAGAGACGTGACACAGCGCATTGCATTTGATGTCGTTGTCGAGGTTGCACCAGCATCTGCACAGCACGATGATGACGTGGATTGCATCCTGTCCTATGATCGGGTGACTTGGGCGATCAGCCACGAATTGGCCGCCGAGCGGTTGAATTTGTTGGAAACTTTATCCGAGCGTATCGCAGAGCGCATTTTACAAGAGCCGCTTGCGCAGCGGGTCTTTGTCAGGATCCAGAAATTGGACAAGGGAAATGGCGAGCTTGGCGTAGAGATCATGCGCGAGAAATCAAGTGAAGGTACCGCTTCCGAGGATGAAACCGCGCCGCGCCCTAACTTGGGGTTTCTTTCGAACGCGGCAATCGCATCGGATACATTGGCTTCTTGGCTGGATCAGCTTGTTGCCTTGGGCGATCCGTTGGTTTTATGCGTTGGAATTGGGCCTGTCGCACCCGTACAATGTGGGCGTGATGCGGCACAGCGCAACATCGATCTATTAGCGATTGAGCAAAACGCTTGGTCCCTTGCTGCGCGCGATACGCGATGTGCCGTTGTAGCCACAAATACAGAGTTAGATTGGGCAATGAAGACTGGCCAAATCTGCGTCTGGGCCCCGTCAAAAATTGTTCTGGATGCGGTGGATGGGCCCCATAACATCACTGGCCCGGAACTAACGCAGTGGATCGCACAAAGGCTGAGTGTCAAAGGCGTCTGGGATATTGGCGAATCCCTGCCGAAATTCGCCGAAATCCCGGTGCATTCCGTGGCTTTAGGCGCTGAAATCATCTGATATCTTGCAAAATCCGCGCCAATAACTCATTCAACAGTAATGACTCAGTATTATCGCGCTATTCCGCAAACAGACTCCGCCCGCCCCCCGCACGCCTATTCTTTGGCTGGAGGGTGGGTCTGGTTCACCCACGTAGAGCGTATTTCACGTGATGGCGGGGCCGAGATTATCCCCGCAGATCAGACACCAGAGGCAGAATTGCAGCTGATGACCGCCCCGCGCGAACGCGTCGGTGGTTTGCGGATGGACCGGCCACAAATCATGGGCATTCTGAATGTCACACCGGATAGCTTTTCCGACGGCGGCGATCATCACGGCCCCGCACGGGCATTGGCCTTTGCACGTGTCATGGTCGACGCAGGTGCCTCAATTATTGATGTTGGCGGTGAATCAACCCGACCCGGCGCAATTGAGGTCCCAGTAGAGGCCGAGATCGCGCGCGTGGTGCCTGCCATTGCGGCCATTAGTAATGTTTTGAATATCCCGATTAGTATCGACACACGCAAGGCCCCGGTGGCCAAGGCGGCACTAGATGCTGGGGCAACTTTGGTGAATGACGTTGCTGGATTCACGTTTGATCCCAATCTGGCCCCTTTCTGTGCCCAAGCAGGCGTGCCCATTTGCATTATGCATGCACAGGGCGATCCTGAAACCATGCAGGAAAACCCGCGTTACGATGATGTTTTGCTGGATGTGTATGATTTTCTTGCCGCACAGATATCTATGTTTGCCGAATTGGGGATTAGCCGTGATTTGATCGTGATTGATCCGGGTATCGGTTTTGGGAAAACGATTGATCATAATCTGGCGCTGCTGAACCGGCTTAGCCTGTTTCACACGCTTGGCTGCCCCATCTTGTTAGGGGCATCGCGCAAGGGGTTTATCCGCACGATCGGCAATGCGCCTGATCCGAAATCGCGCTCTTGCGGCTCTGTTGCTGTCGCACTCCAAGGCATTTCTCAGGGCGCACAGATCGTACGTGTGCATGATGTTGAGGACACGCGGCAGGGCCTGCACCTCTGGCAATCTGTCGTCAAAGGAACGTGGCACAATGGATAGGTTGTTCGGAACGGACGGGGTCCGAGGGGCGGCAAATACCTATCCGATGACCTGCGAAGTCGCCTTGAAAATCGGCGCGGCTGTTGGAAAATACTTTCGTAATAACGGGCAAAATGGCCATCGTGTTGTTATCGGCAAAGATACCCGCCTGTCGGGGTATATGTTTGAAAACGCCCTAACTGCGGGGCTTACTTCAACTGGCATGAACGTGATTTTGCTTGGTCCGGTGCCAACCCCCGCTGTGGGCATGCTGACCTCCTCAATGCGCGCAGATTTGGGGGTTATGATCTCCGCAAGCCATAATCCGGCGACGGACAATGGCATCAAGTTCTTTGGTCCGGACGGCTTCAAACTTTCTGATGAGGTTGAGGCAGAGATTGAAGAACTGATGGGGGTTGCTTCCTGCCTTGCACCTGCTGCTGAAATCGGGCGGGCACGACGGATTGAGGATGGCCGCTTTCGCTATGTTGAACGTGTCAAAAGCTCATTTCTAAAGACGGAACCCCTGCGGGGTCTAAAAGTTGTCGTTGATTGCGCAAATGGCGCTGCCTACCGGATCGCCCCCGCCGCCCTATGGGAGTTGGGCGCAGAGGTTATTTCGGTTGGTGTATCACCGAACGGGACGAATATTAACCAAGGCTGCGGTTCAACCGATACAGACCTAGCCGCGCGTACCGTTGTTGAACAGGGTGCCGATGTTGGGATTTGCCTTGATGGCGATGCGGACCGGGTGATGATCATTGATGAAACCGGGCGTGTTGCCGATGGTGATCAGATCATGGGGCTGCTTGCATCACGTTGGGCAGATACTGGGCGGTTGGCCAGTGACACACTGGTCGCGACAGTGATGTCAAATCTTGGATTGGAACGGTTCCTACAAGGGCGCGGCCTGAAGCTTGAGCGCACGGCAGTTGGCGACCGCTATGTGGTCGAGGCGATGCGACGGGGGGGCTATAACCTCGGTGGCGAGCAATCCGGGCATATCGTGATGACGGATTACGCCACAACGGGTGATGGTCTGATGGCGGGCATGCAGTTCCTTGCTGCCATGGTTGATACGCAAAGCACGGCGTCGCAGCTTACCCAGGTATTCGACCCGGTGCCGCAGCTTCTGCGCAATGTGCGCTATACAAAAGGCCAAGCCCCACTGGCAAATTCTTCCGTGATGTCTGCGATAGAACAGGCCGAAGCCGACCTGATAGATAAGGGGCGGTTGTTGATCAGAAAATCGGGCACAGAGCCGCTTATTCGTGTGATGGCGGAATGCGAAGATGCAGGGCTATTATCACAAGTTGTGAATGGGTTAGTGGCCGAGATCGAAGCGGTAGTATAACTTATTTTCTAATCGTAGACCCTGTCTGAAACCACAGCTCAAGCGGTTGATCGAGTGTGCGTTGATAGCTCTACTTTCAGCCAACATTTGACCGTAGTGCTTACCGAGTTCAAATGAAATTCGAGTTCAGATACCGATTGTGAAGGGTTGTTCCCAAAAAACTGAAATGGTGACCCCGACTGGATTCGAACCAGTAACCTGCCCCTTAGGAGGGGGCTGCTCTATCCAGTTGAGCCACGGAGCCGTTCA
>CAXIAD010000055.1:0-20772 GCA_964021645.1 uncultured Cognatishimia sp.
ATGGCTGGAGCGCGAGGTTGCGGCGGGGCGCGCGGATTTGAACGGATTGGGCGGCACCTCCGAAGAGGTCGCCGCGATGCTGCTAAACGCGCTGCACGGGTTGAAATACCAGCGCCCAGATTATGAGAGATATAGCGCGGCGCGGGATCGCTTGGCCCGGCTGTTTGCCCGTGGACTTGTGCCGTGATCCGCGCCGCGTTTTACCTATAGATCCGTGCGCAGATGCCAAAGCTCTGGGAACAATTCTACGTCTAACATACGGCGTAGATAGCTGACCCCGCCCGTGCCACCTGTACCGCGCTTAAAGCCGATAACGCGTTCTACTGTGGTGACATGATTAAAGCGCCACTGGCGGAAATAATCCTCAAAATCCACAAGTTTCTCTGCGAGTTCATAGAGTTGCCAGTTGTTTTCTGGATCACGATAGACTTGTGTCCAAGCCTCCTGCACGCCCTCATGCGCCTGATAGGCGGTGGCCATATCGCGGTTCAGTACCTCGGATGGCACATCAAATTTTGTGGCCAGATGATGAAGCGCTACGTCATATAGGGAGGGTTGATTGAGCTCTTCGGTCAGCAAAGCCATGACATCCGGGCGATGCTCGTGGGGACGTAACATGGCGGTATTTCGGTTGCCCAACATAAATTCAATCTGGCGGTATTGATGCGACTGAAAGCCGGAGCTTTGGCCAAGTTGATCGCGAAATGCGGTGTAGTCTGACGGCGTCATGGTGCGCAAGACATCCCACGCGGAGTTAAGTTGTTCAAAGATACGCGCAACGCGGGCGAGCATTTTGAACGACTGGTGCAGTTTGCCGCCCTGCATGGCTTGGCGGGCTGCGGTCAGTTCGTGAATGGCGAGGCGCATCCATAGTTCTGAGGTTTGGTGCTGAATGATAAACAGCATCTCATCATGGGTATCAGTCCATGTAACCTGCGCGTTCAGCAGTTTGTCGAGATGCAGATAATCGCCGTAGGCCATGCGCCCGTCAAACGACATTTGCGCGCCTTCGGTGGCGGGATCATAGGGTTTGTTAGTCATCTTTGATGGTCCTTTCGTGAATGTAAAATCAGGGCACGAAAAGACAGATTTTCTGCGCAAGCGCGGTTTTGGCCGCAAGACGACGCCATAGGGCAATCCATCCGGCAGGGCGGCAAAGGGGGATATGAGGGCCTTGGTTCAACATCAGGTGACGGCTGAACGGGTTTTATATTCGGGCGTGTCCCAAAGGGCGTTGTTCATCACATCGGCAATGATATCGACGGCGGCCAGAACATCGGCCTCGTCAATATAAAGCGGCGTAAAGCCAAAGCGCATGATGTCTGGAGCGCGGAAATCGCCGATCACACCGCGGGCAATTACGGCCTGCATGGCGGCGTAGCCTTCGTGGAAATGGAATGACACTTGGGAACCGCGCCGATTGCGATCACGGGGGGAGGCAAGCTGTAACTCTGGGCAGCGGGCCTCGACCTTGGTGATGAACAGGTCGGTCAAATCCTGCGATTTGGTGCGTATGTCGGCCATATCTGCCATGTCCCAGACATCCATCGCAGCCTCAAGCGAAGCGAGCGCGAGAACGGGGGGCGTGCCAACGCGCATGCGGGCGATCCCACCATGGGGGCGGTAGTTTTGCTCAAATTCAAAGGGCGCATCGTGGCCCAGCCAGCCGGATAAAGCGGGGCGCGCAGTGTCAGCGTGGCGCGGTGCAACATAGATAAAGCCGGGCGCGCCGGGGCCACCGTTGAGATATTTGTAGGTGCAGCCGACCGCAAAATCGACGTTGCATTTTGCCAATTGCACCTCGGTTGCGCCGGCAGTGTGGGCGAGATCCCAGACGGTAATGATGCCCTGCTCGTGCGCCTTGGTGGTCAGGGCCTGCATGTCGTGCAAGCGGCCTGTGCGGTAATCAACCTCGGTGATCATCATGACCGCGATGTCATCGGTCAGGTTTGCTGCGACGTCTTCTGGTGCAACCACGCGTAATTCATGGCCTGCGTTCAGAGATTTGATCAAGCCTTCGGCCATATACAGATCAGAGGGGAAGTTGCCGGAATCCGATAGGATCACCTTGCGTGTTGGATTTAGCTCAAGGGCGGAGGCCAGCGCCTGATAAACCTTGATCGACAGGGTGTCGCCCATGATCACATGGCCCGGTTCGGCACCAATCAGGCGCGCAACACGATCCCCGACAGAGGTGGATTTTTCCATCCAACGGGCCTTGTTCCAGCCGGTGATGATCATATCGCCCCACTCGTCGCGCATGGTGCGTTCCACAGCGGCCGGTGCCGCCAAGGGAAGCGGGCCAAGTGAGTTCCCATCAAGGTAAATCATGCCTGCGGGCAGGTGAAACATGGCTTTGGTGGCGGCGAAATCAGTCACGGTCGATCCAATCAAGGGGGTTGGGATTGCGATAGCAGTATTGGCAATAATGGAACCTGTCCAGCCGTGCGACCAGATCGCGATGTGGAACGTCGGGTCAGGTTGGGTTTAGGACGTGGTCGGAATTGGGATGCCCAGCTCATTGCGTTTCTTTTTGGAGAGGCCGGAGGCAACGAGGTAATATGATATCTTGATATGCTCACGCAATTCCTGATCGGACAGGCCGGGCAGGTCGTGGTGTTGCAACCATTTCAACCCGCGCGAGGCAAGATAGGGGGCGGGGCGGATGCCCGGTTGTTCTTGGAGTACCTCAAAGGCGATATCGCTGACCTTGAAGGTGAAGGCGTCGCAACCATCATTCCAACCACTAATGGCGAAAACTTTGGTCGCGACCTTCCATACATCCGAATTGCCCCATTGAACCACATGCGAGGTGGCGGGGAAGCTGGCGCAATACAGGTTGAATTCGTCGCGCGTCATTACATTTCACCGCCAGAGACCTGCAAGGCGTGCCCGTTCATGGAGCCAGAATGGACACCACAAAAGAACAATGCGGCCTCTGCTACTTCCTCGGGGGTGATGAGGCGGCCATGTGGATTGGCCCCGAGCATGACCTGCATGGCGGCGTCTTTATCCATGCCGGTCCTTTTCATGATGCTTTCGACATTTTGGGGCACGATGTTTGTGTCGACATAGGCCGGACAGATGGCGTTGAATGTATAGGGTTTGCCCGCGTAATCCGCAGAAAGGGCGCGGATCATGCCGATCATCGCGTGTTTTGAGGCGGAGTAACAAGACGCCCCTTTTAGCCCCTTAAGACCCGCAATGGAGGACACGGCAATCACGCGCCCCCAATCGGTTGTATGCATGGATTTCAGGCATTCACGGATGGTCAGAAAACAACCATCAACATTGATCGCCATCATGGTGCGCCAGAATTCCATATCGGTTTTATGCAGGGCGCGCCCCTCGGCGATGCCCGCGTTTGGGATGCAAATCTGGATGGGACCGCGGGCGGCAACGGCGGCTTGCACGCCTTTGATGACAGAGTTTTCGTCGGCGACATCCATTTGTTGAGCATGCAATCCGTTGGTTGCTGCCTGCTGCAAAACATCTGCGCGGCGCCCGGTTATGGTGACTTGTGCGCCAGCCTCTGCCAATGCGCGCGCAATCGCGAGGCCGATCCCTGTCCCCCCTCCGGTGACGAGTGCGTGTTTTCCATCCAGATGCATATCAAATTCCCTTGTGTCGCGTTTTGCCAGATGAGTGGCCAGTGGGTTTCGCCGCGAAACCTGCACGCGGCTATATGTTGCCCAGTATTTCGGTCTTTCGCGGATAGAGTTTCGGCGAAAGACGTTGGAGCACCTTATCGGGGCCTGCCCAAGTGGCAAGCTGCGTCGTGTCGTCACTTGCATATTATTCTAATTTGTGAATGTGTGGGGGAGCGTCACAAATTTGGTTGAGGAAACTGCTATGAAGAACACTATGAGGGCGGTGAAAATTGCATGCACCGCAGGGATCGTTGCGTTTATGGGTCAGGTGGGAACTGCAAGCGAGGACATCGCTGACCAATATCCACAGTCGGAATTATATTCGAAACCGGTTGAGGTTATCCCGCATGTGTTTTCAGCAATTGGTGCGACGGCACCGCCCACATATGAAAACTCCGGCCATAATAATAACCTGAGTTTCATCGTGACAAGCGAAGGTGTTGTTGTTGTGAATGGCGGGGCCTCGGCACGGTTGGCAAGCGCATTGCATGACGAGATCAAGCGGCTGACGAAACAGCCTGTTGTGCTGGTGATCAACGAAAACGGTCAAGGCCACGCCATGCTGGGCAACTCCTATTGGGTTGATCAGGGGGTGGACATTTTGGCACATGTTGATGCCATTGAGGCCTTTGAAGATGACGCGGGCTCCATTTTGCAGAACATGGGGCGTTATAATCGTGAAAAGGCAGAGGGCACGCGGATTGTGACGCCCAACCTAAGTTTTGAAGATCGCTATGATCTGGAACTGGGGGGGGTCAAGATCGAAGTGCTGCATCTGGGGGCCGCACATGATCCGGGTGATGCGCAGGTTTGGCTGCCGCAATGGGGCATGATGATCGCGGGCGATATCGCGTTTCATGAACGTATGTTGCCGATTTTTCAGGGAATTTGCACAAGCTGCTGGATTGAAACCTGGGATAGTAAGCTGGAACCAATGCAACCAACCTATGTGATTCCGGGACACGGACATCCGACAAATCTGGCGCAGGTTCGTCGATATACGCGGGACTATTTGGTTGATCTACGTGAAAAGATCGGCGCGCATATCGAGGATGGAGGAGACCTTGCTGGATCCTATTATGTGGATCAGTCGGAATGGCAACTTCTTGATACATTTGAAGAGTTGGCGACCAAAAACGCGGGCCGTGTTTTCGAAGAAATGGAGTGGGAGTGACTTTGCACTTGCGGCATACAAATGTCCACAATCGGGTTAAATTTCTGCGCCGCAGAATTTCCTTGCCTTTGGAATAATCTTGCGCCATGACTTACTGCATCGCAATGATTGTTCGTCTCCGATTGGGTTTTGAGTGATCGAATTTCTTTGTCACGTCGGGGTTTGCCGTTTCGCGCGAACCCCAGCTTGAACGCTTAAGGGAGGTTTCTTTGGCCGAGTATGCACCTTTGTTGGGGATGGTAATGTCCAGTGTGCTGACCATTGGTTTGGCGCAATTTGCGGGTTTGGCTGTCGCCAAATCCGGGACAAAAACGTGAACTAACCACAGTGATTTTAGGGATCGGTTTGTGAGGCAATACGAGTGGTTGCTGCGCAAGGGGTGGCACGCTTGAGGTGTCAATTCCGACAAGGAAATCCTGCCAATCTGGGCAATGTCGGGAAATAAGTGTGAATTTGGGATGCGAATGCGGCCAGAAGCGCCAAATCCGTATCTGGATGCGACAATTCCTTGTGAAAAGGTCTGTCGCGAAGTAAACGGAACCCGCTGCGGCGCGAACGTGGTGGGTCACTAAGTTTGATTCTGAACAGGGGGAATGGAAACGTGAAAATCGGAACGCCAAAAGAGGTGTTTGAAGGGGAAGCTCGGGTTGCGATGACCCCGGATTCTGCCAAACAGCTCCAGAAACTTGGCTATGAATGTGTAATTGAAACCGGAGCAGGTAGTGCTGCCGGTTTTGCGGATGCAATTTATAAAGAGGCCGGTGTTGAGGTGGTGAAAACCGCCGCCGCACTTTGGAAAGCAGCAGATGTTGTTGCCAAAGTCCGCCAGCCTGATGCAACAGAGCTGAAACGCCTGACAAGTGACAAAACGCTGATCTCTTTCTTTAACCCCGCCGGGAACGAAGACGGAATGGCAGCGGCCAAAGCCAAAGGCGCGAATGTGATCGCCATGGAAATGGTGCCGCGTATCAGCCGTGCGCAAAAAATGGACGCGTTGTCGTCGATGGCAAATATCGCGGGCTACCGCGCGGTTATCGAGGCGGGCAACAATTTCGGACGTTTCTTTACCGGACAGATTACGGCGGCGGGCAAGGTTCCCCCGGCTAAGGTTTTGGTTGTGGGCGCTGGTGTTGCCGGATTGGCAGCGATTGGCACGTCGACCTCGCTTGGCGCGATCACGCTGGCATTTGATGTGCGTCCTGAGGTGGCTGAGCAGGTCGAATCCATGGGCGCCGAATTTGTCTATCTGGATTTCGAAGAAGAGCAGCAGGATGGCGCGGCAACCGGCGGATATGCGTCAGTTTCCAGCCCTGAATTCCGCGAAGCACAGCTGGCAAAGTTCCGCGAATTGGCGACTGAGGTTGATATCGTTATCACCACAGCGTTGATCCCGAACCGTGAAGCGCCTGAGTTGTGGACCGAAGATATGGTCGCAGCCATGAAGCCCGGCTCGGTCATCGTTGACCTTGCGGCGGAAAAAGGCGGCAACTGTAAGCTGACCGTGATGGACGAGAAAATCGTCACGGAAAACGGCGTTACCATCATTGGTTATACCGATTTTCCAAGCCGTATGGCCGCACAGGCATCGACACTGTATGCGACAAACATTCGCCATATGATGACAGATTTGACCCCTGAAAAGGACGGCCAGATCAATCACAACATGGAAGATGATGTTATCCGCGGTGCAACTGTGACGCATCAGGGTGAGATCACCTTCCCACCGCCGCCGCCAAAGGTTGCAGCAATCGCTGCCAAGCCTAAGGAAGTGGTGCCAGAGCTGACGCCCGAGGAAAAACGGGCAGCAGAAGTGGCGGCATTCAAGGCGCAGACCAAACAGCAAGTTACTTTGCTGGTTGTTGGTGGTGCACTATTGTTGGGTGTTGGTTTGGTGGCTCCTGCCAGCTTTATGCAGCATTTCATCGTGTTTGTGTTGTCGGTGTTTGTCGGGTTCCAGGTGATCTGGAATGTGGCGCACAGCCTGCACACCCCGCTAATGGCGGTAACGAACGCGATCTCGTCGATCATCATTTTGGGCGCGCTGATGCAAATCGGCTCTGGCTCGTTCTTGGTGATCCTATTGGCCTCGCTTTCGGTCTTTATGGCTGGGATCAACATATTTGGTGGCTTCCTCGTGACTCGGCGCATGCTCGCCATGTTCCAGAAATCGTAAGGGGTAGAGGACAATGGAATTCGGATTTACAACGGCGGCCTATGTCGTCGCAGCAGTCCTATTTATCCTGAGCCTTGGCGGTCTGTCAGGTCAGGAAAGCGCGAAACGTGCTGTTTGGTACGGGATTGCCAGTATGGCGATGGCCGTAACGGCAACGCTGATCGGGCCGGGTGCAGGTCTGTGGATGCTGTCACTGCTGCTGATCGCGGCGGGTGGTGCGATTGGGTATCAACTGGCCACACGGGTGCAGATGACGCAGATGCCTGAACTGGTTGCGGCGATGCACTCTTTGGTGGGTTTGGCGGCCGTGTTTGTCGGCTATAACGCCCATATCGAGCTGGGTAATGTTCTGGCGATGGGCCATGACGAACGCGAAGCGCTGGAAGGTTTTGCCGCCTTGTTGGCACATAAAACCCCGGTTGAGCAGTCGATCCTATTGGTGGAACTGTATCTGGGGATATTCATTGGTGCGGTGACCTTTACCGGGTCGGTGGTTGCCTATGGTAAACTGGCGGGCAAGCTTAGCTCTGCGTCGACAAAACTGCCGGGCGGTCATGTGCTGAACGCAGCAGCGGCGGCGATTTCGGTGATTTGCTTGGTCTGGTACTTTAACACCGGTGGGTTTATGCCACTGGCGATCATGACGTTGATGGCGTTTTTCATCGGTTATCATTTGATCATGGGTATCGGCGGCGCGGATATGCCGGTCGTTGTGTCAATGCTGAACAGCTATTCTGGTTGGGCTGCGGCGGCGATTGGTTTCAGCCTAGGCAATGATCTGTTGATTGTTGTTGGTGCGTTGGTTGGCTCCTCCGGGGCGATCCTAAGTTACATCATGTGTAAGGCGATGAACCGGTCGTTTGTCTCGGTTATTCTGGGCGGCTTTGGCGGCACATCTGGTCCACAGATGGAAGTTGAAGGCGAGCAAATCGCGATTGACGCCGATGGTGTGGCAACTGCGCTGGAAGAAGCAGACAGTGTGATCATTATTCCGGGATACGGCATGGCGGTTGCGCAGGCACAGCAGAATGTGGCCGAACTGACGCGTCGTTTGCGCGCTAAAGGCAAGAACGTGCGGTTTGCCATTCACCCCGTTGCGGGGCGTTTGCCGGGTCACATGAACGTATTGTTGGCCGAGGCGCGCGTGCCTTATGACATCGTGATGGAAATGGACGAAATCAACGAGGACTTCCCGGAAACGGACGTCGCCATTGTGATCGGTTCAAACGACATCGTGAATCCAGCTGCACAAGAAGATCCTAACAGCCCCATCGCTGGCATGCCGGTTCTGGAATGCTGGAAGGCCAAGCAGGTGTTTGTCAGCAAACGTGGTCAAGGTACCGGGTATTCTGGTATCGAGAACCCGTTGTTTTTCAAAGAAAATACCCGCATGTTCTATGGCGATGCCAAGGCGTCGTTGGATCAGCTGCTGACGATGATCAGCTAAGTCACGACACATAAATTTGAGCGGGCGGGCATAGAGATATGTTCGCCCGTTTCACGTTTCGCGAGTGGTATTCGCGAAATCACGGCGGCGTTCGCGTATTTGAAATGGCCATGGAATGCGCAATGAGTGATCAAGGGCATACACAATAAAGGGTGGTGTCATGGCTATGTTTTTCGCGAATGTTCCGGTTTGGGTTTGGCCGTTATTGCTGCTGTTGATTGCCATTGGCGTGATGAGCATGCGCCGACGCTCCGCCCGGTTGATGGTGGTTTATGCGCTGCCATTGATGGCGATAATGCCGTTACGCTCTGTGTCATCTCTATCGCCTCCTGCGGATATGTGGGCGGTGATTTGGGCGATTTTCGCCTTGGGGTATCTGCTGGGTGCCTTGGCCGGGTATTGGATGCAGGGGCGCTGGATTGAGGGGAAGTCTGTCACGCATATTCATCTACGTGGTGAGGCGGTGACGCTTGGGGTGTTGATGGTTATTTTTGCGCTGAATTTCGTTCACGGTAGCATGACTGCACTTTCGCCAGAAGTGGTTGCGACGCTTGGATTTTCTGGTTTGTTCGCCTTGGTTGCTGCCGTTGCCGGGGGGAGTTTTTTGGGCCGGGCTGCGCGCATTTGGCGCTTTCCTGTCGGGGCGCAGAGGGCGTGATGACGGTGTGCGAGTATCGGTTTGTATGCAGATGTATTCCGGTAATCTATTGAAATAAAAGATTTCTTTACATATTTTGTTGAATGCGTAGGGTGCACCAAAGCCGGAGCACCCAATGACCCCGATCAAAGATCATCCGTTGCGTTACAAGCTTGCTAATGAGTTGCATGCGCGCCCGTTCCCATCGTTGACCGCCCCCTGTACGGCGGCGTTTTTGGCGATCAAACATCCGGTCAGCGCGGCGGGACGCGATAAGTCTCATGACCTTGAGCATCTGATAGATTTGTTGGATCGTCATGGCGCACCGCATCCGCAACCCGGGGCAACGCATTATTTCGGCACCATCGGGCGCCATCAGCTAAAATGGGAACAACATACAGAGTTTGTGACCTATACGGTTTTCACCGAAAGCCTGCCTGCGCGCCCCTTTGATCCCGCCGAATTCGAAGTGTTTCCAGAGGATTGGCTAGACGCGTCACCCGGCTCTCGGATGACGTCGGCGTTGATAAGGATAGAAGCCCAGTCGACGGATGAGGATTTGGTTAATGCCGTGGCTGGTTGGTTTGTACCCGAAAGCCTAGCAGTCAGTTCGGTGCTGGATCATTCCGCGGTAATCGCGGGGGATTTTCGGATTGATGTCGCGGGACATCAACGGTTTGCAGTCTTCGTCGCGAAGGACACCGGCCAACAGCGGATTGGGCGAATTGTGCAGCGCTTATGTGAGATTGAAACCTATAAGTCTATGTCGATGCTGGGTTTTTCGCGTTCCCGAGATATGAGCAGCCGGATGGGCGAATTGGACGGAGAGTTGACCCGCTTAATGGGGGAGATGACCGGAGATATGCCACCGGAGCAGACATTGGATGCGCTTTTGGGCATTTCTGCTGAGCTTGAGAATTGTGTGGCGCAAAGCTCTTTTCGGTTTGGCGCGACCAAGGCCTATGAGGCGATTGTCGGACAGCGAATTGAGGTGTTGCGCGAGGAACGGTTTCAGGGGCGTCAGACGTTTCGGGAGTTCATGATGCGACGTTACGATCCTGCGATGCGCACGGTGGCTTCTACCGAAATGAGGCTACAGCAATTGGCGGATCGTGCGATACGCGCGGGTGAATTACTGCGTACTAAAGTAGACGTATCGCGATCAGCCCAAAACCAGAAGCTGCTGGAAAGTATGGATAAACGCGCCGATATGGCCCTGCGGTTACAGGAAACGGTTGAGGGGCTGTCAGTGGTCGCAATCAGCTATTACGCTGTGTCTCTGGCCTCTTATGCGGCCTATCCGCTCACTGGCGCGCTAGGCCTTTCCAAGGGTGAGTTGACGGCCGCTCTTACGTTGCCAGTTGTGGCTGCGGTGTGGTGGATGGTGCGGCGGATCCGGGCGCGTATGCATTAAGTAGATAGTTGGTTAACAGCGCGCTTGCCGCAATGGTGAGAAGTGCGATTACGGCGGCAATGGACAATGTTGGAATGCCGGACAAACCCGCGCCAACTGTGCAGCCTCCAGCAAGAACACCGCCCATGCCCATCAAGGCACCGCCAAGTAGATAACGGCCTGTTTGTGCGGGGTTTTCAAAGCTTTGCCACTGAAAGCTACGAAACATAAGTGAGGCCAAAAGGCTGCCTGCAATGACGCCTCCAATCAGGCCCGTACCAAAGTTGGCAGGGATGGCAGATGAGGCGATCGCGAAGAAGAGTGTCTCGGTTGCGGGAAGGGTAAAGCTGAGGCTTTCCAAGGGGATAGGATCGAAATCGTCAAACAGGATGAAACCAGTGCCGACCCACGCCAATGGAACCAGTGCGCCCAATGCTGCACCGGTAAGCAGGCGGGGTGCCGAGTTTCCGGAACGCAGGGCGTATATTATTGCGAGCGTGGCGATAGTTACACTTACAATCAAAGGGTTACCCGGAATTTGACCGCTTTCAAGCGGGAGGGTGACCGAGGTGATGGCGACGCGAAGAGGGGCCAAGAGGCCTTTCATTGTTGCATGCGCGACGATGGCAAAAACAATCATAACAAAGAGGGCGCGTAGGTTGCCTGAGCCGATCAAAACCGTCAAACGCGATGCACAGCCGCGGGTCAATACCATACCTGCCCCGAACAAACTACCACCCAGAATTAGCGATAAAACCGGCAAATCAGAAGTCAGAAGGCGATGCTCATCAAAGGAGATAAACCCTTTGAATACAGCGAATTGCGTACCTGCAATTGCGACTGACAGCGCCATGAGCCAAACGCCCATTGCAGCCTTGCGATCCTCGCCTACGAGACCGCGGCGAAAGCAGAATTTGCTACGCTCTGCCAAGAGGCCAAATGCGACACCAATGGCCAGTGCAAAGAACACTGTCACTTGGGGGGCGGTAAAGTTTTCAAAACCAAGGGATTCAAACATCGCGAGGACTCCGGTTGAAGAATTATTTCCCAAATGACGTCAAAACCGGATGTAATCAAGTATCTATCTTTGTGAATTTGTTGCCTGTTGCGGAATAATATTCCACTCGGGCGGCGTGAGGCGAAACCCTGTTGTGATGGATTAACGATTTTCAGAGAATTGTGATGCAGAGTGCTTCCCGTGCAGCCAATCCTTCTTATTTGCGCAACGTGCTATCGGTTAATTGGGAAAATGGAATGTAAACGGGACGTACAAAACGCCAATCACGCAACAGCAGTGGTGCCGATGTTGTGGCGGCAGGGGCGCATTAACACAAGGTTCGGGGCATTTATGTTTGACGAAACGTACGAAATGCCAATTTCAGTGTCTGAAATGTATATTTCGGGAAATAGGTCGCAGGAAATGGTTAACGGGGGTGAGCAAGGGTGATTTTGGCGGTTGGAGAAGGGGCGCGCCATAAGTGGCGATCAAGAAGTGGTTCTGATTAAACTTGATCAAGTCATTGCTGCTATGCAGGACAAAGCGAGCTTTCGCTGGGACTGCGCTAATGGCTGCTAAATTGAGACTGGACCAACGCTTCTTAGCAAATTAGCAGGTATTCAAAACACATCTGAATCCGCCTAAACATCATCCGATGCAATCACTGCGTCTGCAATCTCCGCTATGGGTGCATTTACCTTCATGGCTTTGTCACGTAGCCGTTTGTAAGCTTGCGCTTCAGTAATTTGATGCCTTTGTGACAGGATGGAAACGGCTTTTTCAATGCGCCGCCGTGCTTTCAGTGTATCATCGAGCGACCACGCCCGTTGCTGAAGGCGTCATTCGTGTTGCGCGAGACTGATGGCTGTTGTCAGCGCGGCCAACACACCAAAAATTCTAATTTGTTTAGAGAGTACCGCGTGAACATGAACCCGTTCGAGCGCTGCGAGAATTTCGGGCGTTTCATATGAAATAATAGCGATGCGCGTGATGGTCTCTGATGCGGCCATCCACTTCACGGCATCACCCGTTTCATTGCGCGTAAGCAGGAACCACACCACATCCGCTTCCGGTGAGAGAACCGCTGGCGCGTGCGACAGTTTTTCTGTTTGACACCCTAAGCGCTTGAGTTGGGCGAGCAATGTGCGGCGATCTTCGTCGTCCGGATGAATAACCAAAACCCGTTTCCGCCTGAGCCGCTTTAGAAGGCTCTGGTCACTCGGAACGCCGCCGGTCATGTTGAGGCCAGTTCGCCAATGCTGCGATCATATGCAACAAGTAAGGGTCTTGATGGATGCTTTGCGGGCTGCTCCAAACAATTTCGTAATGCCCATTTGCAGTGGATCGACCGACTTGCGGACGCAAAATGAAATGATTGGTGTCGAGGTCAATCGAAAGGTCGCCCCCGGGTGCTTTAAAGACAGCAACGGACAACGTGGGCAGTAAGCTTGCACTGTCAGTCTGCCCCGCAACGCGTGCTGCATCTGCATAAAAATGTACGAGCGAATACGTGGTTTCGGAGTAGACGCTGGGGCTTACTTCGTCACCGAAGCGCTCACGGAAGTTCTGCAGGAACTGCTGATTGGCTTCTGTTTGGGTCGTGCTAAGGTAAGGAGCGACGGTCAGATGGCCCGTATGCGCATCTTTCTTGATCTTCGCCAGCTTGGACACAGTCGTCGTCAATGAGGCGATGGATACCTTGCGGTCCCCCGCATCTAGATCAGCGTAACTTGTGTAAAGCGTGACGCTATCCCCCCAACCACAGTGGAAAGAATGGCATCAGGTCCCTTTGCCGCTGTTTCCCGCAGCTTGGCGGTCATCTCGTCCTGTTCAGTTCCAGAAGGCATGTAGATTTCGCTTACAATTTCAGCATCACTTTCTGTCGCAAACTCGCTGACGATCCGATTGATTTCGCGCGCATAAGCGTGTCAGTGCCGATCAACGCAATTTTCCGACCTTGTTCAGTGTAGATGTGCTGCATCAGAGGTAAAACGAGCTGATTTGGAACAGCGCCGCCATAAATGACATTCGGGGAATACTCGAACCCTTCATATACCGATGGATTAAAAGGGATACCGTTGAACCGTTCCACGACAGGGAGAACCCGTTTTCGGCTTGAGGAAAGGCAGCACCCGAAGATGACGTTTACGTTGTGCTACAGAAGCAGTTCGGTAGCCAGTTGCGCGTAGCGTTGATCATATCCGGCAGGATCAAGGATGATTGGGTCGATCTGCCTCCCCCGATTCCTCCCGCAGCGTTGATTTCTTCGGTTGCGTGCAGTGTTCCTCTCAGCAGGGCTTCTTCGGTGACAGCCATCGGGCCGGATTGGGAAAATAGCACCCCTACTTTCATTTTGTCCATTGCCATCTTGCTATCGTCCTTTGTCAAACCGCCGTGCAATATCCAGTAGAACCTCGTCTTTCCCCAGCTTGCCCATCAGCATCATACCAATGGGAAAACCATTTTTTGAGACACCAATAGGTAAGCTGATATATGGCAATCCCGAAAGGTTTCTAGGCCAGCAGAACCACGTCATGCTGTCTTGCGTGGTGACATCACGTCCACAGAATTTTTGACGGTCCTCGCCGTGTCAGGGGGTGGAAACAGGCAGTGTTGGCAGGGCCAAGGCATCCCAGTCGCCAAGACCATTCAAGAGAAGGTCACCAAACCTCGCTCGCAGTTTGTGGGCGTGCATAGCCTCCTGAGCTGTGATTTTTTCCGGCTCCCAATGCTCCCTTGTGACCGACGAAAAGCCGCTGTCAGCGCGAGAAAGAAGGGCATCGTGGTAGGACGTCGCTTCGGCATACAAGATGGCTTCCCAGGCCGCAAAGTAACTACGAATGTCCGGCAAAGAGACGTCAGCCACAACGGCGTCCAGAGCTGACAGTGCGTCTCGCACGGCTTTGTCCACCTCGTCTTCACGTTCCATCCCTGCACCCCTGAGGTGTAGAACTTTGAGCTTTTCTGGTGCTTTTTCCGTGTTGAATGGCTTTCCTTGAGCGGTTGAGGCATCCAGTATATCCGCACCAAGAAAATAGGGCAGCAGCAGGGCAATATCTTCCAAGCTAGCTGCAATCGGGCCCGGTGCGCCCAGCGACCAGTTCAGTGGCAAAACGCCATGTCGGGATGCCCGCCCATGCGTGGGTTTGAACCCATAGACACCACAGGCAGATGACGGAATCCGTACCGAACCACCAGTGTCACTGCCAAGAGCCGCACCGACAATGCCAGCGGCGACCGCAGCTGCCGATCCACCGCTGCTGCCGCCTGTTATATGCTCATGGTTGTGCGGATTGCGGATGCGACCGACACTGGACGTAGTGTTGGTCACAACGGATGCATATTCGTCTTACCAAAGATCATGGCACCAGCAGCTCGAAGGTTGGCGACGACCGTCGCGTCCATGCCTTCTGGCTCCAGCGGCAGAGCGTGTGAACATCCAGTGGTCGGATAGTCTTTGGTCAGATAGTTGGCTTTGATCGCGATTGGCACACCATCAATGGGACTGAGGGGTTTTCCGTTCTGTCGCCATTGGGTTGCCGCTTTGGCTTAAGCGATGACGATTTCTTCGTCTATTACGGCGAACGCATTTAAGTCGGCCAGTTGCGCAGCGCGCTCAAGGGGCTGCTTTGCCAGGGAGACAGGCATTTGCCGTCCCCTGCCAAATCGACAACAAGCTCGGATAAGCTCTCACTTTTCTGCATTACGTTAAGCATCTGGTACGAAAATATCGGCTGGTTCACGGAACTGTTCCACTTTCACCTTTGAAAGGCCGCTGCGAATGCGAGCCAGCGTTGCCTTGATACGCGCGAGTTAGTCGTCGCTGAGTTGGTCAGACATCTCACACTCCCAACAATTCTTGTTGCAGCTCTTTGTCAGCGCGCAGACTCTCCCGATCTGTTACCATCCGGATCGAACCTTTCTCCATGACGTAGGCGCGTTCGGCGATAGACAGACAGAAGTCGAGGTTTTGTTCGGCAACAAGCATGGCAATTTCATGCTCTTCGTTGATACGTTTCAAGGTGCCAGCCATTTCATCAATAATCGAGGGCTGAACACCCTCGGTAGGTTCATCGAGACGTAGGATTTTGGGGCGGATCTCGAGGGCCCGAGCTAGTGCTAACACCTGTTGCTGACCTCCGGACAGCCCGCCCGCGAGGTCGTTCGCCTTGGGTCTCAATGGAGGAAAATCCTCTAACATCTCTTCAACGGTTTTCTTTGCATCAAACCCGTTTGAAGCAGCGGCGACAGCGATGTTTTCGGTCACCGGGAAAGCCAAATAGTCTTCGCCCACAACTTCGACACCGTTTTCCTCAGCGTATTTGTGAATCCAATGGCCCGTGATTGTGCCGAAATTGTAGTCAGGGCCATAATGTAAATTTTCCTACCGTAATTCTCGATAACCCATTCAATCAGAACGCTGAGCTGTTGGGACGCGGACGAACCGGCCATAAACGTCTGGCGGTCGCAAGCATCGCCTTCGTAGAGCGACGAGTAGAAGTAAGGAATGTTCGCCTCGCGGAAAATCGGGAGAATGGCTTCGCGCGACGAGCTGGTCAGACCGGCGAACATCGCGACAATGCCATCACACAGAACAGTGGCTTGTGCGAACTGGGTGTACTTGGAGAGTTCAGACTGGGCGTCATAACCAACGACGACGACGTCTTCGCCGTTCACGCCACCGGCTGCGTTGATGTTGGCAACAGCCAAGTCAAGCGCGTTGTCTAGCTAACAACCGTAGATGCTCAATCCGCCAGTGAAATCGAAAATTGCACCAAACTTAACTTCGGCAAAGGCTGTGGATGCAATCAGTGCAGCTGCTAACGCCACAACACTGGACGTAAGATACTTTTTCATTTCAGATAGTCTCCCTGTTCAGTCTTACAGGCTGAGCATCTGAGGGCTGTTTCGACACAAAAAATCGCAACAGAACAAATGCTCAGCTGCGCTGCTTGATGATTTTGGGTGCATCGTTGCACACCCCCTAAATTGCAGGTCCAGCTTTTACAAGTCAACATACTCATCATCAAAGGCATTGACCAATCATAGACCGTCAAAGTTTCTACACTCAAATTTCCTCGGAAAAGTCATAAATGAAGACCTTCGTCTGGCGCGTAGCATCGGTCAAAGTGGGATCTTTTAAGCCATTCTCTGTGGAGGGCATGAACGGCTGTTTTGCCGATTTTCTCAAATTTGGATCAGTTGTTGGTATCGTGTTCGGCTGGGGGCGGAATCATATCATAAGGCATTGCAAATCTTGGCTGCGCCATGCTCGAACTGGTCTCGGCGGACATAACGTACTTTCGCCGCATTCTGCCGCAACGTCCGCTTAAGGGTTTCCGAGAGCGCTCGCGCCGTCCGATGCCTATCCTGAAGAATGCCCAATTACATATAATTTTCTGGAGCAGGGCTTTAACTTTTGCACAAAAATTAGGCCACGCCAATTCATCTGCCTGATAATTGATCGCTTTCGCGCAACCGGTCACTTTGACGTCAGAACTCCCCTTTACGCTGCGATGCAGCAATTCCTAGGCTGAAATTGCACAGTCACTCGAACGAGGAGAGAAAAATTTGAAACTCATAATCGCAACAATAAAACCATTCAAACTTGAGGAGGTCCGTGAAGCGCTTACGGCAGTCGGTGTTCGCGGCATGATGGTTCATGAAATCAAAGGCTTCGGCGCGCAATCAGGACATACCGAGATCTACCGTGGCGCGGAATACACAGTGAATTTTGTTCCCAAAATCAAGCTCGAAATAGCTGTTCCGTCATCATTGGCTGACGACGTCATCGAAGCGATTTCCAAAACCGCACGCACGGGAAAAATTGGCGACGGGAAGATCTTCGCAATCGATATCGCACAAGCCGTTCGCGTACGCACCGGCGAAACCGGAGAGGAAGCACTATGATCATTGTAAAAAGGAACCCAATTATGCACGGATTTTGGAAACTCGGGCTGCCCATCGCCCTGATTTTGGCCCCCCAGATTGGCCTTTCTCAAGAGGTGGGCGAAACACCGCTAAACGCGGATATAGGGTTCATTTTCACGACGTTCATGTTTTTGGTCTCGGGCTTTTTGGTCTTCTTTATGGCTGCGGGTTTTGCCATGCTCGAAGCCGGGCTTGTGCGCAGCAAGAACGTAGCAATGCAACTGACCAAAAATGTTGCCTTGTTTTCGCTCGCTTCTCTGTTCTTTTATCTGTTGGGGTACAATCTGATGTATCCGGGCGATGCGTGGACGATCCCGAATATATTAGGCGCTTTTGCGGTGACCGGCCTTGAACCCGTCGGGCTTAAGGGTGTCGAGCCAGACCTGACTTATGCCTCAGTCGGGTCCGATTTCTTCTTCCAACTGATGTTCTGTGCTGCAACGGCATCTATTGTGTCCGGTGCGCTGGCAGAGCGGATCAAACTTTGGCCCTTTCTTGTGTTTGTCATCGTGCTGACAGCGGTCATTTATCCAATTCAGGCAAGCTGGAAATGGGGCGGTGGTTTTCTTGATGCCATGGGCTTTCAGGACTTTGCAGGCTCAACTGTCGTTCATTCGGTCGGTGGTTGGGCGGCACTTTGCGGTGCCATCATCCTTGGGCCCCGTTTAGGCAAATATAAGGATGGCAAGGTCATTCCTTTTCCGGGTTCAAACCTTGCGCTTGCCACATTGGGTACATTCATATTGTGGATGGGTTGGTTCGGTTTCAACGGTGGTTCGCAGCTGTACATGGATACGGCGGGCAATGTTGCGGACATAAGTCGCATCTTTTCAAACACCAATATTGCTGCGTCCGCCGGTGCTGTCGTTGCATTGATCCTGTCCCAACTAATGTACAAGAAACCCGATCTAACAATGATCCTAAACGGTGCATTGGCCGGCCTAGTGTCAATCACGGCAGAGCCTTTGACGCCTTCTCTCCTACAGGCAACATTGATCGGTGGTGTCGGGGGTGCAATTGTGGTCTTCGCAGTGCCCTTCCTTGACCGCCTCAAGATTGATGATGTGGTCGGCGCGATCCCGGTGCATTTGTTTGCGGGCATCTGGGGGACCATTGCAGTGGTGTTCACCAACGATGCCGCCGCTTTGGGCACACAAGTTTACTCAATCCTTGTTGTAGGGGTATTTGTCTGCGTCACCTCTTCGGTTGTCTGGATGGCACTAAAAGCAACTGTCGGTATCCGCGTTGATGAAGAGAGTGAAGTCAACGGGCTTGATATGGCAGAGCTGGGTATGGAAGCGTACCCAGAATTCAACGCAGGCTAAGCGTCTGTTTTACGAGAAGGCAATTCCCAGCCTAGGCTGGGAATTGCAATCGAGGTATTTCGCTGTAACCGACATTCGCCGCATCACAGAAAGATGGTAAAGGGGCTTATTGCCGTCATCCGAGTCTTTTGGTCGGGGAATATCAACAAAAACACGGGATGAGGGAGGCAATGCGGACTTTCAAGCCATTCGTTTTTCGCACTTCGCTGACGCAGCATTCGCTTGCATTCGCGGCACGGAATGCTCTGCATTGCAGCAACTGTCGCCAATGTGGCCATTCTATCGACCTCTCAGACCTTCGAGTAACCACAGTACAATTGATAATCATTTTTTCTGCATTTCTTCATTTAGGGCCACTTGTACCCTGTAGAATGCGTCGATGTCTTCGGGCTCAAACCGCCTTGCGAACTCAGCGAAATTTTGCGTTTCTAATTTACGAATTCCCAGGATCGTTCCTCGTGCTTTTCCGGTCATGCTGTAGAAGTGAGACGTCTTGTGGCTAGGGTTTGGCGTGCTTTCTACCAATCCGTTTCGAATGAGTTCTTGAAGCTCCCTAGCAACGTATTGGCGCTTTAGCTGCAGCGCGCTTGTAATGTCTGGCGCAGTTGCTTGATCAAGCACCAACAGGACTTCGAGAATGGCCCTTTGACCAACGGAAATCCCAGTCCCAGACAAGTCTGTTTCGACGCGCGCGGTAATATTTCGCAACAAAGGTCGAGTCAGTTGGACACCAAGGTAGAGTTTTTCGACGGTCGTGAGGTTCGCGTCAGACATCAAGGCTAGCCTTTTGATTGTTGGTTCCAGTAGTATCGTTCGCTTCGAATATTTGTCAACTGAGTTGACATTGAAGATACTACTCCCTACATACCCTTTCGAAACAAGATTCGGGGGAAAACCAGTGAATTGGAACACGATGATTGAGAACCAAATCCAGAGGGCCAAAGCGGACGGTCAGATGGATGGGCTCGTAGGTGAGGGAGAACCATTACCATTTCATCACGGTGGAGATGTCGTTGCCGCTGGGTTCGGAGTCATGGCTAAGGCTGGTGTTCTGCCACATGAGATAGTTCTGAAAAAGGCAGTCCAGGCACAACAAGCGACCCTCACAGAGACCACTGATCCAGTCGCTCGGAAAGAAGAAATGCGCAAGCTTGCTGACCTGCACCTGCGCCTGGCTATTGAACAGGAAGCCCGCCGAAAATTCTATCGTACGTCTAAGCTGTGAAGGGAGGCCCAATCGTGCCAACCGCAAAACTGCCAAACCCAAACACCAGAAACCCGCTGTTCTTTCCTGATGGGTCACATGATCCTGCCACTGTCTTTTTATCACAAGTAGCGTGCTGGCCTTTGCGGAGCAATCTATGGCTGAACATTAGATCAGTCCTGGCGAGGAACTCGTTTGAGATGGGCACTTTGCCAAAATCTAATCAATCGAACACGACTCCCCCGAGTTAGGCCCGAAAAAGCCGAAATAACCCTAGTCAATCATTCGACAAAACCACGCGTCGCCAGCCATGGAGAACGACTATGGCCAACCGGACCCTGCGGATTTCTGGGAAACCAGATCACACGAACAGAAACTGTGTGATCAGCTTAGAAAGCAGACATGATGAAGATCACAAAATTGAGCGCAGCAATCGCGCTATTGGCTATTCCGTCGTTCGCCATGGCTAGCGACGCGTGGGATGGCTTCTATGCCGGTATCCGCGTCGGTGTATCCGATGCTGACCTCGCCGGTGGGACAGGAGCCCTCAGCGACCATTCCGCAGTTTATGGCCTGCAAGCGGGCTACAATCACAGCGTCGCAGAAAATTGGATTATTGGTGCTGAGCTTAGCTTTGGCACCGCAGAATATTAGGGGCCGGGATCGAACAAAGACATGGATACAACACGTCTCAAACTAAAGACGGGCTATGACTTTGGCGAAGCCATGGTTTATCGCGTTATTGGGTACGCAGATGTTGACCTTGGAAGCGCAAGTGAGAGTGGCGCGACCTACGGCATTGGTGTAGGATACAAAGCCACAGAGAATGTCATTCTCAGCG
>CAXIAD010000056.1:0-19412 GCA_964021645.1 uncultured Cognatishimia sp.
ACCGGCCTGTCACGCCGGGGGTCGCGGGTTCGAGCCCCGTCAACCGCGCCACTTTTCCACATTTCATAAATAGCATTAGCTCGGCAGCGCAAGTTGTTGATTTATGTGGATTCGTTTTTGGCAAGCACCGGCGGCGCACCGGCGGAGTTACCCGCCGATGCATTTGAATCAACGTGTCATGGCGTCAAGGATTCGTGCCCAGGATCTGATTCCTTTGTGAAAACTTTCGAGATCATATTTTTCATTGGGTGAATGGATTTGATCGTCATCCTTGCCAAACCCAATAAGCATCGCATCGGTGCCCAAAATTGACTTGAAATGTCCTGCAATTGGGATTGATCCGCCACACCCTGTAAAGGCGGCAGGCTCCGGCCATTCATCAGATAACGCGGCGCGTGCTTGCTCAAAGGCGGGGTGATCGGTGGACATGATCGAGCCGCCAGAGAGGCTGTGATCGCCGAATTCAACTGTACAATCCGTTGGAAGCATGGACTGAACATAGGCGCGGAAATTGTCGCGGATTTTTTGAGGATCCTGAGAACCAACGAGGCGAAAACTAATTTTTGCGGAGGCCTGCGCGGGCAAAACAGTTTTGAAGCCATCGCCTATATAACCACCGACTATGCCATTCACTTCGCAAGTGGGGCGCGACCAAATCATTTCCAATGGGGTGCGGCCCTGTTCGCCAGCTGGCACTGCAAGATCAACGCCGCCCAAAAACGCCTGATGGTCAAAATCTAGTGCTTCCCATTGGGCAGCTACCTCGGCTGACAGTTCAGGGACGCCTTCATAGAAATCGGGCACTGTGACACGCCCGGTGTCATCATGTAGGCCAGCGATGATTTTGCTGAGCACACGGATTGGGTTGATGGCAACCCCGCCAAACATCCCAGAATGAAGGTCTTTGTCAGCGGCTTTAATTGTGATTTCTTCGCCCAGCAAACCGCGCAGCATGGTGATGATCGCTGGGGTCTTGCTTTGGAACAGACCGGTGTCGCAAATCAGGGCGATATCGGATTTTAGCTCCTCGGCGTTCTCTTGCATAAAGGGGACGAGAGAGGGCGAACCTGATTCTTCTTCGCCCTCGAAAAAGAAGGTAATTCTGCACGGTAGAGAGCCATTTTCAGCCTGCCATGCGCGGCAAGCTTCAACAAAAGTCATTAATTGGCCCTTGTCGTCGGAAGAACCGCGTCCCCGAATGACCGTGCCATTTGGCGTTTCTTCCAAGGCAGGCTCAAACGGTGGCGTGTCCCACAAATTTAGTGGGTCAACAGGTTGAACATCGTAATGACCATAAAATAGCACATGCGGACACTGGTCCGACGCGCCGCCATTTACATGACCAACAACCATCGGATGCCCCGTGGTCGCGCGCTTTTCTGCTGTTACGCCAATGCTTTGCAAGTCTTTTACCAACCAATCAGCGGCATCTTCGCAAGGCTGCTTATAGGCGGGGTCGGTGGAAATAGATTGAATGCGCAACAACTCCAGAAGGCGGTCCGTGGCTGCGGGCAGGTCTGTATCAATCCTAGAAAGGACGTTTTCAAGCGACATTTGCGTGGTGTTCCTGTGGTATAGATTTCAAGTGAAACCTAACAGCCCGCGCGGCGCTGTCCAGAGCCGTTGATTGCGCCAAAAAAATGAGGCGCGGCAAAATGTAAACTGGCAATGAGTGGAAAGGCGCGATATATCCATTCAAGAAGAGGAATGTTCGCGATTGCGGGCAGATTGATATTGCATGCTGTACGCCAGCGACCGGAGGGATGCCCGTGGATTTTTCTGCCAAGCTTGATGAGGCCATTGACCGTCTTCATGAAGAAGGTCGATATCGTACTTTCATTGATATCGAACGCGAAAAGGGCAATTTCCCGCATGCGATTTGGCGTCGTCCTGACGGCAGCAGCATGCCGATCACCGTGTGGTGCGGCAATGACTATCTGGGCATGGGACAGCATCCCGCAGTTCTGGATGCCATGCACGAAGCACTTGATGCCACTGGTGCAGGTTCGGGCGGAACACGCAATATTTCCGGTACCACTGTTTACCACAAACGCCTTGAGGCAGAGCTTTCTGATCTACATGGCAAAGAAAGCGCATTGCTGTTCACCAGTGCCTATATTGCCAATGATGCAACGCTAAGCACGCTGCCAAAACTATTTCCGGGGCTCATTATCTATTCTGATGCCTTGAATCATGCCTCGATGATCGAAGGCGTACGCCGCAACGGCGGAGCCAAGCGGATTTTCCGTCATAATGACGTAGAGCATCTGCGAGAATTGATGGCTGCGGATGATCCCGATGCTCCTAAGATGATCGCATTTGAGTCAATTTATTCGATGGATGGCGATTTCGGCCCGATCGAATCGATTTGCGATTTGGCTGATGAATTCGGCGCTTTGACCTATATCGACGAAGTACATGCGGTTGGTATGTATGGTCCTCGTGGCGGCGGTGTGACGGAGCGCGACGGGCTGGCGCATCGCATTGATATTATCAATGGTACACTGGCCAAAGCCTATGGTGTCATGGGCGGATACATCGCGGCGAGCGATAAAATGTGCGACGCAATTCGTTCTTATGCGCCCGGGTTTATCTTTACAACGTCCTTGCCGCCAGCGGTCGCCGCTGGTGCGGCTGCATCTGTTAAGCATCTGAAAGTAGATCAAAGCTTGCGTGACCAGCATCAGCAACAGGCCAAAATCCTAAAGCTGCGCCTGAAGGGGCTCGGACTGCCAATCGTTGACCATGGCAGTCACATTGTGCCTGTGATCGTTGGGAACCCGGTCCATACCAAGAAAATGTCGGACATGATGCTAGAAGGGCATGGTATCTATGTCCAGCCTATCAATTTTCCCACTGTCCCACGTGGCACAGAGCGCCTAAGATTTACGCCTTCGCCTGTTCATGGACCTAAAGAAATGGATGCATTGGTTAGTGCGATGGATGAACTTTGGGCGCACTGTGCGCTGAATCGCGCCGATCTGGCCGGTTAACCAAAGGATAATAGTGCATATTTTCTTGCACCGTGTTAATATAGTCTCAAGAAACGGGTTTATTCGAATCGGGGACAACGGTCGAATAGACGATTAAATGGGGCAGTTGGCATGATCGGGCGCAAACAGCGCAAATCCGAAGATCAAAATCTTGGGCCAAAAGGCTTTGATGATTATGATCTGCGACTGGGTGACATGATGCGAGGCGAACGCGCCACGTTGGGCAAGTCGCTTTTGGATGTGCAGCGGGAATTGCGCATTCGTGCATCCTTTATCGCCGCCATTGAAAACTCTGATCCTTCTGCTTTTGAAACACCTGGTTTTATTGCCGGTTATGTGCGGTCCTATGCGCGCTATCTGGGGATGGATCCTGATGTTGCCTATGATACCTTCTGTGCCGAAAGCGGTTTTGCCACTGCGCATGGGATGAGCGACAAGGCATCCACGATCCGCAAGGTTGACGCCGTTCCTGTCGCCAGTGGTGAAAGAAATCAATTTGTAACTCCGCATACGCCATTTGCGCCGGTTCAATCGTCAATCCTGTCACGTATAGAGCCGGGTGCCATCGGGTCATCTTTGGTGTTGTTGGCGTTGATTGCAGGCATTGGATACGGTGGCTGGAGCGTTTTGAACGAAGTGCAGCGCGTACAGCTTGCGCCGGTTGAACAAACCCCAACTGTTCTTGCTGAACTGGACCCTCTTGAAGGGGCTGCTATTGTTGCCGATCTTGATGTATCCGAAGGTAGCGGTGTCTTTTCTCCGCCATCGGATGCCTTGGATAGACTGTACCGTCCGCAAGCATTGGATGTACCGGTTCTGATCGCTAGGGATGCGCCCATTTCGACCCTAAGTCCAGGTTCGATTGGCACGTTTGTTCAAAATAGCTTGGTTGCCGAAATCCTGCCTCAGACTGAGACAGGGCTGAATGTTCCACAGGTGATTGCTGATGCAGCGCCTGCCGTTGGGTTGATGGCTGTACGCCCCGCTTGGGTGCGTGTGAGTGCGGCTGATGGCACTGTTATCTTTGAGAAAATTTTGAATGCAGGCGAATCTTATGAATTGCCCGCAACAGAAGATGCGCCAAGCCTGCGCGCGGGTATGTCCGGGTCGATTTACCTAAGTGTTAATGGTGATCTATATGGCCCTGTTGGCGAGGGAACTAGCACCGTTCGGGGTATTGAATTAGCAATGGATACCATTCAACAAGCCTATAACATTGCTGATTTCGACCGCGACCCTGAACTGGCACGCTTGGTGGCTGAGGCCGCAATTCAAGGCATTGTTGTTAGCGGCGAATAGCCCCTATTTGATCCACATGTTGCCCCTGCTGGTATTCCACCCTAGATAGGGCATGAATGGTTTTGCGAAGGTGACTTATGTCTATCAATCACATCCGCCCGTGGCGCAATATTGAGCGCCGTAAATCTCGCCAAATCCATGTCGGCAACGTCCCTGTTGGCGGGGATGCACCGATTGCTGTGCAGACGATGACCAACACGGACAGTTCGGACGTGGCCGCGACGTTGGCGCAGGTGCATGCTGCGGCAGAGGCGGGTGTTGATATTGTCCGCGTGTCTGTACCTGATCAGGCATCAACCAAAGCATTGAAGGATATCGTGCGCGAAAGCCCGGTTCCTATCGTCGCGGATATTCATTTCCACTATAAGCGAGCGATTGAGGCTGCTGAGGCAGGTGCGGCATGTCTGCGGATCAATCCCGGTAATATCGGAGATGAGAAACGCGTCAAAGAAGTTATCCAGGCTGCAAAAGATCACGGATGTTCGATACGGATTGGCGTGAACGCGGGCTCACTAGAGCGGCATTTGCTTGAAAAATATGGCGAACCATGCCCCGCAGCAATGGTGGAAAGCGGATTGGAGCATATCCGCATTCTGGAAGACAATGATTTTCAGGAATATAAGATAAGCGTTAAAGCCAGCGATGTTTTCATGTCTGCGGCCGCCTATCAGCAATTGGCAGAGGCCACAGATGCCCCCATTCACCTTGGGATTACCGAGGCAGGCGGATTTGTCAGCGGCACGATTAAATCTGCGATTGGTTTGGGCAATTTGTTATGGATGGGCATTGGCGACACAATTCGGGTATCCCTAAGTGCCGATCCGGTGGAAGAGGTCAAAGTTGGCTTTGAAATTTTGAAATCACTGGGGCTGCGGCATCGTGGTGTAAACATTATTTCGTGCCCCAGCTGTGCGCGGCAGGGCTTTGATGTGATCCGCACGGTTGAGGCGTTAGAACATCGCCTAGCACATATTCATACGCCAATGAGCCTGTCGATCATTGGCTGTGTGGTCAACGGTCCGGGCGAGGCGTTGATGACCGACGTTGGGTTCACAGGTGGCGGTGCTGGCTCTGGCATGGTCTATCTTGCGGGTAAACAAAGCCACAAGCTGTCCAATGATCAAATGGTGGATCATATCGTTGAGCAAGTTGAGAAACGTGCCGCGGTGATCGAAGCCGAGGCTGTTGAGGCCGCAGAATAATCAGGCCGGCCAATTGTGGCCAGCCTGACCAGTTACCGACTATTCAGCGCGTTTTTGGGCGACGAGGGCCTGCATGTTTGCCAAGGGCAGGTATCCCCGCAACATTTCGTCTTTCATGACGAAGGTCGGCGTGCCTGAAATCTTAAGGCGTTGAGCCAATTCACGTGTGGCGCGAATGACGTTGGTGACCTCGGCACTTTCGGAATGGGACAAGATCGCCGGGCCATCCAGCCCTAGCGTGTCTGCTAGCCGCAAAAGAGCGGTTTCCGTTGGATCGCTTTTCAGACGAATAAGCGCGTCATTGACGGCGACATATGCCGCATCACCAGCAAGTTGTTTGGTGGCAACTGCAAATCGTGATGACACCAATGAAGCCTCGCCAAGGATTGGGAATTCTTTGACGATCAGGCGGATATTACCATCAGATTCAACAAGTTTCTTCACCTCGTCATGCGCTTTGCGACAATATCCACAGCGGTAGTCGGTGAATTCAACCAGCGTGATATCCCCATCAAGATTGCCACCCTGATAGGAAAAGCCATCGTCAAATATGTCGGCGGCATTCACATGAATTAGCGATTGGTCACTTTGCGCCTGTGCTGCGGCATTACGGTTTTCTAATGCTTCAACGGCTTCCAAAATCACTTCGGGGTTGTCCATCAGATAGGCCCGAACCTCGGCGCGAAAGGCGCTACGTTCGGCGCTATCCATATTGGACAAATCGAGGGCCTGCACCGCCGGTGCACTAAAGGCAAAGGCACAAACGGCCGCTGCTACGATTTTTGTTCGCATAAAGGTCTACTCCATCATTTTCGTTTTGCTGCACGTTGTGCCGCGGATTCAATATCGGATGCGCGCCGCCAAGGGCCTGACCCTCTGGACAATAGCCCGGTTGCGCGTTTTGCATGTATGCCTGCGTCTTTCATGCGACCCTGTAGCGCGTAACGCTCCGCAGTTGCCAGAGAGGCCATGCCGTTTTGCCCCGTTTGCGCATAGGCGGCACCAAGGTCGCGCAGTAGCCTTGCGTCTCGAAAGTCACGGGCTCGGGCTTTTTCCAACACCTTTAGCGCCTGCTTGGGTTTACCCGCTGCAAGCAGGGCACGGCCATAACCAGATAGGCACAACGCATTTCTAGGAGCCAGATCGACCGCTCTTTTATAGGCCGAAAGGGCGGCGGTGAATTTGCGGCTTTCTAATAGGAACTGCCCTTTGAGTTCATAAAGAAATGGGTCATTCGGGCGTAGGGATATGGCCTTATTCAGGGTCGCCACGGACTTGGATTGGTTTGACTGCCGATGATAGGCAATCGCTTCGCGCATTAGGCGAATGTCCTGTGAAGGGCTTTCTTTGGCTCGGCGTAGCGTCCATTTTGGAGACACTGTAAAGGCCGACAATTTACCCTTGGCTCGGGCAAACCAGTAATCTGCTGAGGGTTGGGGTTTGGCTTTCCCTCCATATGCCGCAGCAAACCCTTCCATGGCGCGTTTGCGATCCCGAGTTAGCGGGTGGGAGCGCATATAGGGGTCTTGGCGCGACACGTTCAGCAATTCTTGTCCACGAAACAGATCATGCACGGCAATTGCGCCCTTTGGATCAATATTCGCGCGTGCCATGTAGCGTACGCCCGATTGGTCTGCCGAAGATTCTTCGGCGCGGGTATGGGCAAGAAATTGACGCTGCGCCGCGCTTTGGGTGCCAATTGCAATCCCAGCTGCCGCCTCTGAGTTACCAGTTGTCGCAGCAGCCAGCGCCGCAACAGCCAAGCCAAAAGCAGCCGCAGTTTTAGCAGCCCCAAGATTCCCCAAGCGTCGGGTGATATGCCCATTTGCAATATGCGCTGCCTCGTGGGCAATGACCGCTTGCAACATTTCGGGCGAGTCCATTTTCAGAATCATGCCTGAGTGAATGAAAATATGTTGAGAATCGACAACGAAAGCATTCAGAGATCGGTCGTTCACCACCAAAATACGCACGTTCCGGCCCAAACCCGCAGATGTCAAAATTGGATTCGCCAGCTGAGCCAAGGCATATTCGATGTCTGGATCACGGATTAGGCTGGCTGCGCGCGCAGAGACGGCGTTGAATACAACAAAAATCACGCAAATCATCGCTGCGAGATGTTTGAGTAGAGGTGTTGACGGCGATGGCATTTCACGTTGAAAGATCATGAGCGACAATAGGGACGAAAATGATGCGGAACTCAAGACGTGGGACTGTTGATCCCTTTATTGTGATGGATGTGATGGAGGCTGCGCGTCAAGCCGAAGTCGAGGGGCGGTATATTATTCATATGGAGGTGGGCCAACCCGGCACTGCTGCGCCCATAGGTGCCCGCAAAGCTCTTGTCGAGGAAATGAAAAGCAACGCGATGGGTTACACGGTTGCGCTTGGCATGCCGGAACTGCGCGCCCGGATCGCAAAGTTGTATAAGGAATGGTATGATGTTGACCTTGATCCGGCGCGGGTGATTGTGACGCCGGGATCATCAGGGGCGTTTTTACTAGCGTTTACAGCGTTGTTTGACACGGGTGATAGGGTGGCCATCGGGGCACCGGGATATCCGTCATATCGCCAGATTCTGAAGGCCCAAGACTTGGTCCCGGTGGATTTGCAGACATCTGATGCAAACCGATTGCAGCCGGTACCAGAGGATTTCGCCGAGATGGATGTGCAGGGATTGTTGGTGGCGTCGCCAGCAAACCCAACAGGGACAATGCTGGACAGGGCGGCCATGACCGCGCTGATTGAGGCCTGTGAACAAAAGGGGGCGGCCTTTATTTCAGATGAGATTTATCATGGTATCGAATATGAAGCCAAGGCGGTCTCAGCGCTTGAGATCACGGATGAATGTTATGTGATTAACTCGTTTTCGAAGTATTTTAGTATGACGGGATGGCGGGTCGGTTGGATGATTGTTCCTGAAGATCATGTTCGCAAAATTGAACGACTGGCGCAGAATATGTTCATCTGTGCAAGCCATGCCAGTCAGGTCGCGGCCTTGGCGGCGATGGATTGCACCGAAGAGCTAGAGGCGAACATGGCTGTATATCGAGAAAACCGTAGACTGATGATCGAGGGCTTGCCCAAAGCCGGATTTGATCGGTTCGCACCACCAGATGGGGCGTTCTATGTCTATGCAGACGTAAGTCATCTGACCAATGACAGCCGCGCCTTTGCCCGCGAAATTCTGGATGAGGTCGGGGTCGCGGTCACGCCCGGATTGGATTTCGATCCTATCAGGGGGGCAGGGACTTTGCGGTTCTCATATGCGCGGGCCACCGCCGATATACGCGAAGGATTGGCCCGTTTGACCCAATTTATGCAAGCACGGGGTGCCTTGAAGGGGTGAGGTCAGCCGAATTTATTGTAGAGGGTTCCAAAAGCTGCGATGATGACATTGAGCAGTAAACAGCAGGTCAACCTGCGAGGAGTCCCCATGATGAGACGACTGAGGTCCACCATGACTGGGCTGACACAGGCGATAATTGCTGTCTGTCTGTCACTTGGTGCCCATGCGCAAGAAGCAAGTTCTGAGTTAAGCGGCCTTGCGCGGGTGAATGTAGAAGATAGCATTATTTCAGATGGTTGGCGTGGGTCAGTTGAGATTAACCTTGGGCTAACGCAAGGCGTACCTTGGCGTATATTTTCGTTGGATGAACCTCGCCGTCTGGTGCTTGATTTTCGTGAAATTGATTGGCAGGGCGTATCGAAAGAGACGTTGTTACAGTCCGAGCTTGTTTCTGACGTACGTTTTGGCATTTTTCGCCCTGGATGGAGCAGGATGGTCCTAGACCTGACGGCACCGCTGCTGGTCGAAACTGCAGAGTTGCGTATAGACGAGGTGCTGGGCACTGCACAGCTTTCGGTAAAATTGCATCAGGTCGGAATTGATGCCTATAGCGTTGGTTCTGGTGCGCCGCATGATCCTCGTTGGGATTTGCCAGAGCCGTCTGTTGCCATGGGAAATACGCCAGCCAAGCCAGAATGGGCACCATTGGTGGTGATGCTTGACCCCGGGCACGGGGGCATTGATCCCGGTGCCCAGGCAGACGGCGCATTGGAAAAAGACCTGATGTTGGCCTTTGCGCGCGAAATTCGCGACACGTTGCGTCGCGCTGGCGGGTTTGAGGTTTTGATGACTCGCGATGAGGATCGCTTTGTGTCGCTGGAAGGTCGGGTCGCGATGGCGCATCGTTTGCAGGCAGATGTGTTTATTTCATTGCATGCCGACGTTCTACATAAGGGCCATGCTTCTGGGGCGACGGTGTATACTCTTTCGGATGATGCCTCTGATAAAGCGTCGCAATTGCTGGCTGAACGTCATGATCGTGCCGAGATTTTGGCTGGTTTGGATTTGAGCAAGGCAGATGATGCTGTTGCCGATGTTTTATTGGATCTTGCCCGAATGGAGACCAAGCCACGCACACAGAAATTGGCATTAGCGATGGTTCTAGGCATGGAACGCGCAAGCGGAGAGTTGAATAAAAAACCCTATCGTGAGGCAGGATTTTCGGTGCTAAAAGCGGCGGATATCCCTTCGGTATTGATCGAGGCTGGGTTTATGTCGTCCGAAAAGGATTTGGAAAACCTTCGAAACCCAGAGTGGCGATCGGCAATAGCGGCGGGCATTCGTGACGGCTTGCAGGCATGGATTATTGCAGACAAGGCGGCGCAGGGCTTGGTCAGGCACTAATATTCGGTCAATGCGCCGATTTATGCCCATGAAACAGCAGGATGTGTTTTGACCCGAATGGCGTCAAGAGCTATAGAACTGAACAGCGAATGTGGGGGCACCAGTGCTGAGGTTCATTTTTTCATTCTTCGGAGGGCTGTTTACGCTCTTAACGATGGGCCTTGCGCTCATAGCATTGTCCATTGGGGCGGTGTTTTACATGTATGGGCAGGATCTGCCAAGCCACGAGTCACTGGCGCAATATAAACCCCCAACCATCAGCCGGATTTATTCACGCGAAGGGCGCATCATTGATGAGTTCGCCAAGGAACGGCGCCTGTTTGTGCCTGCGGATGAAATCCCGGATTTGGTGAAATACGCGTTTATTTCAGCCGAAGATAAGAACTTCTATTCGCACAATGGATATGATGCCCGCGGGATCGCGGCGGCAGCTGTCGAGGCTGTCAAATCTGGCGGCTCAAATGTACGTGGTGCGTCAACAATCACACAGCAGGTAATGAAGAATTTCCTGCTGTCTGGTGATCGCCGTGCAGAACGCAAGATCAAGGAAATCATCCTCGCAACGCGGCTTGAGGAGACCCTTGATAAAGACAGCATCCTTGAGCTGTATATGAATGAGATTTTCCTCGGCCAAAACTCTTATGGTGTTGCCGCAGCCGCGCAGACATATTTCAACAAATCCCTGACAGAACTTGCCCCGCATGAGGCCGCGATGCTCGCCTCAATGCCCAAAGCACCCAGCGATTATCACCCCGTTCGTCGCAAGAAACGGTTGACGCAACGCCGCGACTTTGTGCTCAAAGAGATGGCTGAAAATGGCTATATCAGCGCTGCCGAATACGAATCCGAGGTGGCCTTGCCGCTGCGCAGTGTACAGAACGGTGATTTTGACAGTTTCAAAAACGCCTTGCCACCGCGGGACTATTTTACCGATGAAATTCGCCGACAGCTAAGTCTGGATTTCGGGGAGGATGAGTTTTTCTCCGGCGGGATGGCAGTGCGGGCGACAATTGACCCAGAGATGCAGCTGATTGCCGCACAAGCATTGCAGCGCGCGCTTGAAAAATATGACCGTTCGCGCGGTGTATGGCGCGGCACCGGCAAAACGCTACCCGAAGATGTTCTGGGTGAAGAAGCAGAATGGCGCGCCGCCTTGGCCGAAATCAATATTTCACGAGATGTTGTCTTGGTGAATACATGGCATCCAGCGGTTGTTTTGAACGTCGGAAAAAACAGTGCCCGGATCGGCATCGAAGGCGTGGATGAGACCAGTGAGGGCCACTTTATTGGTGCCAAAGATGTCACATGGGCGCGTAAACAATTGAGCGACGGCAAACTCGGCCGCAAGGCTAAAACCCCTGCTGATCTGATTGCTGTTGGTGATGTCGTGTTGGTGCGTGCAATCACGAATGACGACGGAGATTTCGCCCGTTGGAGCTTAAGGCAAGTCCCTGAGGTGCAGGGCGGCTTTATGGCGATGGACGTTAACACCGGTCGCGTTATTGCGATGCAGGGTGGGTTTTCCTATCAGGATTCCGTATTTAACCGCGCCACACAGGCGAAACGGCAACCGGGTTCCAGCTTTAAACCCTTTGTTTATGCTTCTGCCTTGGATAGCGGATATACCCCTGCAACCATCGTGATTGATGCGCCAATTGAGATTGATACCCCACAAGGGCTATGGCGCCCGCGTAATTCATCCAACAAATTCTATGGCCCAACGCCGTTACGCACAGGGATTGAACGCTCGCGGAACCTGATGACCATCCGACTTGCCCAAGAAGTGGGCATGGATGTCGTTGCAAATTATGCAGAACGGTTCGGCGTTTATGACAACATGGGGCTGTTTCTAGCGAATTCCTTGGGATCAGAGGAAACGACGCTTTTCAAAATGGTTGCAGCCTATGCGATGTTCGCCAATGGCGGGGAACGTGTTGAGCCTACGCTGGTTGACCGCGTTCAAGACCGGTATGGTAAAACGATCTACCGCCACGATCAACGTAGCTGTACCGATTGCGAGCGCCCGGATATCGCCATTACGCGTGGCCCGCGGATCGTAAGTAACCGCGAACGGGTGATGGATGCGATTACCGCCTACCAGCTAACCTCGATGATGCGCGGCGTGGTTGAGCGGGGCACTGCTAGTGCCGCGATTAACCTGCCAGTCCCCGTTGCAGGCAAAACAGGCACCACGAATGAGGCACGTGATGTCTGGTTCGTTGGATTTACAAACTCCATTGTAGCTGGCTGTTATATCGGCCATGACCGCCCACGCCCGCTGGGTAAGGGAACCTACGGGGGCAATACCTGTGGGCCGGTGTTCCAGGAGTTCATGAAAGAGGCGATTGATAAATACGGCGCAGGTAAATTTCGCGTGCCAACCGGCGGGCATTTCATCAAGATCGACCGCTTTACCGGTGCGCGCCTAGATGACAATGCCAACGGAGAGACCGTGGTGGCAGAATATTTCCGCGATGGCGAAGAACCGATTTTTGGCATCACCTATGATGGTGGCTTTGCCATGGGACAAAATCTGCCGTTGTTTGACGAGGCAAATGGGCCTGTCGGTACGCAAGTCACCACATCAACAGGGAAAAAGACCGTTGTCGGGCCAAAGGCCACCTTTGGAACGCTTAGCTCCGGCGGCCTATATTGAGCAATTTGGGGCAGAGATGCCCCCATTGCGTGCTGTGTGCTTGCTCAAGTCTGGGCACTGGTTTATCACGCTAATCTAGTAGTAATTCCAAGGACATCACATGCGCGCCGAGGTTCAGAACACCATTGCCGAAATCGAAAAATCACTGGCGTTGCTGCGGCAACGACTGGATTGGGAAACGGCGGCGCATCGTCTCGAAGAATTCGACGCCCGTGTTGAAGACCCGGACCTGTGGAACGACCCGGATAAAGCGCAAAAACTAATGCGTGAGCGTCAGGCCTTGGTCGACGCAATGGCTGTTTATCAAGGGATTCAGACCGATCTGAGCGATAATATCGAGCTGATCGAAATGGGCGAGATGGAAGAGGACGAGGACGTTGTGCAAGAGGCCGAGGCGTCACTGACGGCGTTGGCAGTTACAGCGGCTGAAAAAGAGCTGGAGGCCCTTCTGGATGGGGAGGCGGACAGCAATGACACGTTCTTGGAAATCAACTCGGGCGCTGGCGGGACCGAAAGCTGCGATTGGGCGAGTATGCTGGCGCGGATGTATGTGCGTTGGGCGGAAAAACGCGGCTACAAGGTTGAATTGCAGTCTGAAAGCTCTGGTGAGGAGGCTGGAATCAAATCAGCGGCCTACAAAATCACCGGGCACAACGCCTATGGCTGGCTGAAATCTGAAAGCGGTGTTCATCGGTTGGTGCGAATTTCTCCTTTTGATTCAGCGGCTAAGCGGCATACTTCGTTCAGTTCTATTTGGGTTTATCCGGTGGTAGACGACAACATTGATATCGAAGTGAACCCATCAGAAATACGGATTGATACCTATCGTTCCTCAGGTGCAGGTGGTCAGCACGTGAACACCACGGATTCTGCCGTGCGTATTACCCACCACCCCACCGGGATCGTGGTGACCTCATCAGAAAAGTCACAACACCAGAACCGCGAAATCGCCATGAAGGCGCTGAAATCGCGGCTGTATCAAATGGAACTTGATCGGCGTAATGCGGCCATCAACGAAGCCCATGAAAACAAGGGTGATGCAGGTTGGGGCAACCAGATTAGATCATATGTTCTCCAACCATATCAGATGGTTAAGGACTTGCGTACCAACCATGAGACCAGCGACACCAAGGGTGTTTTGGACGGTGATTTGGATGGGTTTATGGCTGCAACTTTGGCGATGAATGTCGCAGGCAAGTCGCGCGCAGAGGCGCAGGGCGACGACTAAATCAGAACGATTTTCAGGGGCGGAATTTTCAAGATACGAGGGGCTGTTTCTATGGTCTATCGTGTCATCCGGGTTGAAATTTCCCTAGAAACCGACGCCGTGCAAAAAGCGTGTGGTCCGGTTTTGAGCTGCCTGACCAAGGTCATGGCAATGGGTTTTCGGCGATAAGATCACTAAGGGCTTGATTTGTCCGGTGAATTCCCGTTTCTTTCATCTGCGCGAACATTGTTGTTGAGGAGGGTGGGATGTCACAAGCCCCTGAATTTGGCGTGCCTGATTTGCGCAGGGTGAACTTTGAAATGCTGGGTCAGGCGCTTTCGCTTGGCTGGCAAGATATGAAAAAGAAACCCATCTATGGTATTGTTTTTGCAGGACTATATGTCATTGCGGGATTGTTAATGGCATGGGTCACTGTGGCCTCTGGGCAGACATATTGGTTGGTGTTTGCTGCGGTAGGATTTCCATTGGTGGGACCATTTGCCGCCGTCGGTCTGTATGAGGTTTCACGGCGTATCGAACGCGGCAAGCCGTTGAATACAAGTGATATTTTCGGCGTAATTGGCCAACAAGGCAGGCGGCAGCTGCCTTCTCTTTGTGCCGTGATTCTGATCATATTTTTGTTCTGGTTTTTCCTTGCACACATGATTTTTGCTTTGTTTTTAGGTACTTCGGTGATGACGAATGTGTCTACGTCGTTGGAAATCTATGCATCTGCACAAGGAATCACGATGCTGATCGTTGGTGGAGGCGTGGGGGCGGTTTTCGCCATGATCCTATATATGATCACGGTCATCGCGTTACCCATGTTGCTGGACCGAGAAATAGACTTTGTGACAGCAATGATTGTTAGTTTTCAAACTGTTACAGAAAATTTCCTGCCAATGTTTGCCTGGGCAATTTTCATTGCAGGCACGACATTTCTGGCGATGCTACCGGGATTTTTGGGGTTGTTTTTAGTGCTGCCACTGCTGGGGCACGCAAGCTGGCATTTGTACTCTTTGATGCAGAAAAGTGACGTATAGTTTTGTACAAAACGTACAAAACACCCCCCAGTTTTGTACAAAACTCGAGGGTGAAGAAGGCTCAGCTTTCGCGGCCCTGAACGCATAGTTTTTGGTGCAATTGCGGCGCGTGAGGATGGCCGAGCTCCAACGCAAAAACATAGGCGTGGGTGAGGTAGAAACACGCGGCCTCAAGGTCGGTGCCCGCAGAATCTGCGGCCTCTTCATATAGGGCGACGAGGGTGGGTTTGTCGTCTGCTGCATGAGCCTGCAACAGACGTGTATCTAGATCGCTCATTCAGCGGCTGTTTTAAGGCTGCGATAGGATTCGATCCGGCCAGCGACCCATTCGTGGAAGCAATGGGTTGGGCCATCCATGGCGGGCGAAAAGCGGCCCCCGTCAAAACCGGGCGAATGGCGGCCCCGTTGCATGCCCTGAACCACAAAGATGTCTTCCTCAAACACGGTTTTCCACATTTGGGAATTGGTGGTGCGCAACCCTTCGTCGGTGGTGGGGGTGGCGTAGTAGAGATGGATGTGTTCGACGGTTTTCGCCATCTCTTGCGGCTCTAGGACGATGGCAAAGGCGTGGTCGCGCTGTGCGCCCAACAGCACATTTGGATAGACAGTGATATATTCCGCCCCTTCGTCCCAATAGGAGGAGAGCCCGTCGAAATCGGGGAAGGTATTGCCGTTCTCATCCTTAAGCTGGCGGTAGACAAGGGTGCCTTGGCCAGAGAATTTGCCTGCCTCGGCAATGTTGTAGTGATCCTCCAGGCGGGAATAGCTGTTCAGGCCGGGGTGCACCCATGGCAGGTGATAGCTTTCGCAGTAATTCTCAACAGCGAGTTTCCAGTTGGTTTCGACCGCGAGTTGGAATTTGCTGTTTTGGCCGCCGTGGTAAAGCGGTTTTTCATGCTCTGCCCAGCGTTTGATCAGATCGGCGTGCATATCCGCAAAATCGGGCGCGTCACCGGAGATATTGATGAATACAACATCGCGCCAGATATGGCTGCGCACCTCGTTGAGGCCAAGTTCATCGCGGTTGATGGCCGTGTGGGTGTTTTGACCCGGGCCGCCTACATGGGGGGTGGTGACAAGGTTGCCCTTGGTCGAATAGCACCACGAATGATAGGGGCAGCGAATGGCACCCTCAATCTTGCGGGGCTCATCGACAAGGATCATGCCACGATGACGACAGGTGTTGTAGAACACGCGCACATCGCCGTCTTTATCGCGGATCAGCAAAAGGGGCATGCCAAGGAAGGTCATTGGCACAGCGTCACCCGGTTCGGGCACATCAGAGGCAACGGCGAGGCCGGACCAGGTCGCAAACAAAACGGCCTGTTTTTCCTCCTCAAAGAAGGCTGGATTGATGTAATGGTCGTTCGACAAGCCCTGTGCTGTATCCACAGAACGACGCACGGCACTAAGATCTGAAGTTTGCTGGGCCATCGGAATCTCCTTTTGCGGTAAATCATATATACCGGAGAAAATCGGTGGGGAGATCGCCAGTCTGCGACCCTGAAGGACGGGTAGCGACACCTGCGGTTACAAATTGTACATGTGTGTCGAGTTTTGAGCGATGCGCAATATTGTCAAAATCAGGTGAAGGGCTGATCGGGCATCAACAGTTTACGGTCAAAGGGGCTGAGATCCTCGGGCGTGCAGAAACCCGCGTTTCGGGCTGCCTTGAGGATCGCAGAGGTATTGCGGCCCAGATGTTCATAGACCAAACGCGCCGCGCGGCTGGCATTGCCGTTTTCACGCACGGTACGCGTGGCATAGCCAACCCAGAAATGATTCTGGAACGACACCACGCGCGAAAGGTAATTGAACGAGGTTGCCATGGAGTTGCGATGTGAGACCAAGGCGGCGACGCCGTCTTCTTGGGGAAGGATCACGCCGCGGAACTCTCGGGTTTGGCTGTCGGTGGGCTGTCCCTGTTGGAGCATGCCTGATTTAGCCTCATATCCACGCAGAAAGGTGTGCTCATCCTGACGGAAAATATAGACAAGCCCAACTATAATCAGGTCGTTTTCGATAAAGCTGCGCCGGGCAAAACGGTAAAACCCGTCAGGCAAAACATCCTGCGGAATGTTTTTTATGCCGGTGCCAACATAGTCAGCGATGAAAGGGTGGTTCAGCACACCATGCCCATCGGAGAGGGTTTCGAGCGGCTCTAGCAGAATGCGGGCATCGAGCTCGAAAAAACTGCAAATGCGATGCAGAACATCTGGACGCGGGAAGCTCTCGCCAGAGAGATATCGGTTGAATTGCGTGCGATTTATTCCAAGATCACGGCACAGTTTTGAGACAGAAACATAGCGGTTTGCGAGCTGACGCAGATTAGCCCCAAACATGCGCCGCAGTTCAGCAGGGGAAACGCGTGTTTTGTCGTTGTGCTTAAGCTCTGACATCGAAGTCTGTTCCGCCTTTTATGGGTTGCTACGGTGTTTCAAGGGCGATCCTGCGGTGTTGGCAGGTAAAAATGATGCGATGTAGCGTCGCTATGGCGCATAATCGCATCTAGCATGCGACATGTCGACACAATTCCGCAGAGTTCGACGCGCAGTTTTTCATATTTATGACCTACTCAATTTGGGAGAGTGAGGAGTATGGCAAAAAGGAGTTTGGTCTCAGATGCTTGGAGTAGTTCTTTGGAGTGATTGTAACGATAATAAGGCGGTGATTTGGTGTGAGGATCATGGAAATCTAGCGTTCTTTAATGGGTCAGAACAGGCGCGAAACAGCGTCATAGATTTTGATGCGGGTGATTTGGTACAGTTTGAGCTGGAGGAAGAACGCCATATGCGATTGGCGCAAAACCCCAAACGTATCAGTGAAGCGTTTTGTCCCGATATCGGGCAGGACTTGCAGGCTATGGCCTTGCAGGAACATACGCCGAAACAGACAGCCCCGTGCCGTGATGCGTTCAAGTCGGCCGATATTTTGCCGTTTGGACCAAGGCAGAATCCAGTGTCTAACGCTGAAAAGTTGTGTGAGCTTGCATAGGCATGACGTGTTTTTACGTTTGCAGACATACAAAGGCTAAGTGGCACCAATTTGAGGTGCCATGTGCCAGTCAAATTTAAGATAAATGCATATTGATTAGTTTTAAATGTAGTGGCGAAGGGGCCGAAACCCCTTGGCTTATTTTATGCGATACAGATCTGAAATGACCCGGATCAAACCGTGCCGCGCGCCAAGGCCGCGACACCCGTACGGGCAACCTCTTGCAGACCCAACGGGCGCATGAGATCGGCGAAGGCATCAATTTTCTCTGGCGCGCCGGTGATTTCGAACACAAAGCTGTGCAAGGTGCTGTCGACAACATTTGCGCGGAAAATTTCTGCAAGGCGCAGGGCCTCGATGCGCTTGTCGCCATCACCGGATACTTTGAACAAACCCAATTCACGCTCAACCGAGGGGCCCTCAACCGTGAGGTCGTGGACCTCATGGACAGGCACAATGCGGCCAAGCTGAGTTTTGATCTGTTCGATGATCTGCGGTGTGCCCGTGGTGACAATGGTGATCCGGGACTGATGCCCCAAATGATCCACCTCGGCCACGGTCAAGCTTTCGATGTTGTATCCACGCCCGGCGAACAGGCCGATAACACGCGCAAGCACGCCCGGTTCGTTGTCCACAAGCACGGCTAGGGTGTGCCGTTCCTGAACATCCGAAAAGTTCGGGCGTAGATTATAGGCGGATTGGCTCGTGGAGCCTTGTTTGATTTGTAGAGCTGCCATTTTATATCTCCTTACACCATCATTCCGCCGCCACCTACGATGGCGCCCTCTGTCGAGGCCTCACCGAGGAGCATTTCGTTATGTGGCTTGCCTGACGGGATCATCGGGAAGCAGTTTTCGTGCTTTTCAACGAGGCAATCAAAGATCACCGGCCCATCGTGGTTGATCATTTCCATGATCGCATCATCCAGATCATCAGGGTCGGAACACAGGATGCCTTTGGCGCCAAATGCCTCTGCCAACTTTACGAAATCGGGTAGGGATTCAGACCAAGAACTGGAATAGCGCTCGCCGTGCAGCAATTCCTGCCACTGGCGCACCATGCCGAGGCGTTCATTATTCAGGATGAACTGTTTGACGGGCAGGTGGTACTGCATCGCTGTGCCCATTTCCTGCATGTTCATCATCCAGGATGCCTCGCCCGCGACGTTGATCACGAGGCTTTCTGGATGGGCCATTTGCGCGCCTATTGAAGCCGGGAAACCATAACCCATGGTACCAAGACCACCGGATGTCATCCAGCGATTTGGATCCTCAAAGTTCAGATATTGCGCGGCCCACATCTGGTGCTGGCCCACCTCGGTGGTG
>CAXIAD010000057.1:0-19084 GCA_964021645.1 uncultured Cognatishimia sp.
GACCTTATCGATCTCAGTTGTATTGGTCAGTGCTGCCCCAACCAGCCGGCGCACCATGCGTGCTGCCCGCTTACGTATGTTTGCCTCTCCATCTGCACGATCCAGTCGCAATAGCTCAGTCGGCCCGTCGACGCGTATTGCGTCTCCGCTCCATGACCACACCGCGCCTACTTCGAGGGCTTGTAATGGTGCTGCCTGTAAACTGTCTAACTCTGTCTGCGACCAGGAGATGACAAACGTGCCCCGAAAGCCCGTTTCCATTGCCCGATAACCTGCCTTTTTTAGTCTTTTTATGACTAAAAGATTAACAGACCTGATTCAGTGAGGGAAGTCCTATACTTAGGAAATGTTGTTAATCTAACTAAAATCGCAATTTTAGACGTAATGCGCCAACTAATTGGCCTTCGCCTTGCCCGGCAAATTCCTCGCCCAACCATGTGATTCCGTAAAAAACAGAACTTTGCTCGCCCTGCCAATGGACCCCCGCACGCACGCGCGCTCGGGCATCTGTCAATGAATGCCCCCCACTTGCGGGCAAATATACACTGTCAAAAACCTTGGCGACATCGGCCCCTAAAACAACCGAAACCCCCGGCACATCTTTTTGAATAGTCCGGTAGCGATGCCCGGTAACTGCGTCACGGACCAACAATTCTTGCATGCCAACGCTGCCAAAAGTCAAATCAACCCCAGCGCGAACAAGAGTTTCCACTCCCGCCTTGCCCTCAACAAAGGGGCGCACTCTCGCCTGACCTGTTAGGTTGTATTCACGCCCTGCCTCAAGCACCACCGCAGGCAAGATCTGATTACCGACCTGCCCCGCCCTGACGGCTGCCGATGGCTCTGGAATATTCAAAAGATCATGCACCGAGGCCTGAAAGCCATCCAGTCCAGTCTGTGGCCCCACAGCAACAACATCGCCACCAACAGCAAATTCCCACCCCAATTTTTGAAAATGCGTATGCACCCCAAGAGATAAAGAACCGACATATGGGCGATCTCCAGCAGCCGGGGCGCGTAGATTATCCGGGGAGATGATCTCTCCTAGGATACGAACCTCCAGCAACTCACCAAAAGATGTTGGCACCGCACCCGACCATTGCTTGCCATAGATATAGCTGCTTGCGACCGACCCGGTGCGCCACCGATCCTGCGTATCTCCGAGGAAATCATTGACGATCAGGCGTCCATAACCAAGTTTCTGGCGCTCGCCAGCAGAGGCAACCGGTGCGCATAATGCGGCCACGGCCAATAGGGCAACATAAAAACGATGCATGATACTTCCCGTAATTAGTCCCCCGCATGTAGGCATATCCGCCAAAGCGGCCTGCGACTAGTGCGTAAATGCCACAACTCCGCATTCCGTGCCACGCGACCCCGCCCTAGTTGCGGGCATATACGTCCTCATAACGGATGATGTCATCCTCACCCAAATATGTCCCGGTCTGCACCTCGATCAGAACCATCTGCACCTTGCCGGGGTTTTCCATCCGGTGTTTTGTGCCCAGCGGGATATAGACCGATTCATTCTCGCTCACCAAATTCACCTTGTCGTCGATCGTGACCTTGGCCGTGCCTTCAACAACGATCCAATGCTCCGCGCGGTGATGATGCGATTGCAATGACAATGCAGCCCCAGGATGCACGACGATCCGCTTCACCTGAAACCGCTCCCCGATCACAAGGCTTTCAAACCAGCCCCACGGACGGTGATCCTTAGGAAAGGCGGTGGCCTGCTTGGCCCCCTTCCCCTTCAACGCGGACACAGCATTCTTGACGTCTTGCGCGCGGCTGGCATGCGCCACCAACACCGCATCAGGCATCGCCACGGCAATGATATCCTCAAGCCCGATCCCCACAACCTCAAGCGCGTCATCCTCTGATCGCAACAGCGTGTTTTTACAATCCAGCGCCGTGGCTGGGCCATGGGTTGCAACCCCCTCTGCGTCGCGCTCGCTTTCGCGCAGCACCGCATCCCAACCGCCCAGATCAGACCAGCCCGCTGCAAAAGGCACCACAGCCAGATTATCGGCCTTTTCCATCACCGCATAATCTATCGAGATATCCTGCGCCTGCGCCCATGCCACCGGATCAAGCCGCAAGAACCCCAGATCAACCTGTCCCTCATCAATCGCTTGGCGAATGGGAGCGTTCAGGAAATTTGCGTGTTTTTCAAAGGCCGCCAAAATCGCACGCACCGAAAACAAAAAGATGCCGGCGTTCCACAGGTAATTTCCCTCGGCCAACATCTTTTCGGCCCGTTCAGCATCGGGTTTCTCGACAAATCTCTTCAGCTCAAGCGCGCTTGTGGCTGACCCATCCGGCACTTCGCTCAGCTCCAGATAGCCATAGCCGGTTTCGGCATGGGTCGGCGCGATGCCAAATGTCACCAACTTACCCTGCTGGGCCGCAACCACGCCCACCTCAACCGCTTGGCGGAATGCTTCTGCGTCGGGCACCACGTGATCTGAGGGTGCAACCAACATCAGCGCATCCATATCCTGCTGCCCCAGCCACATCGCAGCCGCCAAAACCGCAGGGGCCGTATTGCGCCCCTCTGGCTCAATCAGAATTGCACCGGGATCAATGCCAATTTCTGACAATTGCTCTGTGACGATGAACCGGAAATCAGAGTTTGTAAGCACCACCGGAGACCCGAATTGCCCCCCGGACAGGCGTTGCGCGGAGGCCTGAAACAGTGTCGTCTCACCAACCAAGGGCACAAATTGCTTAGGATAGCTTTTGCGTGACAAAGGCCAAAGCCGCGTCCCTGATCCCCCACAAAGAAGTACTGGTGTGATCATGCCCGACCCCTAATCTTATCTACTTTCCAGAAAATCATGCGACCTTCATACCTTGTCAAAATTCATTCCCATCACCTACACGATGTTCTGTTCACGTAAAAGCGTTTCACCGCGCGCCAAGGCCCATAATTCCGAGGGACGCTGCGAAACCCAGACCTGTTGCAGGGGTTTCGCGGCGAAACCCCTGTTGTTGATTTTTGATCAGACGCATTAACAAAAGGCTAGAAAATCCACCAATTTTGACCAGATGGGCTTTCTCAGGCACAGCAACACCTAGGTGTGACGCCCCTGATAAACAGCAAAGGCCTGTGCATTTGCACTTTCCACTTCCTCGGGCGATGGCGCGCGTCCGGTAAAACTTAGCAAATAAGTCTCAAGCAGCGCATTACGCTCCTCCATCGGCTCCCGCAAATCCGCATCATTATATCCAATTTGCATATAGTATAGCACCCGCGCACGCGTAATCGCCTCAATCTCGGGGTAGTCATACCGCAAGAACATCCGCTTTAGCGCATCCAACCGCCGCACATCCGATTGATCCAGCACCCGGCGCACAGCCCCAGAGCGGCGCGCCCAATCTCGAATAGCGAAATCCAGCGGATTGTTGAAAACCACCGGATTCAGAAAGCAGACGAAAATATTGCAAACGGCCTCGGTGATTGTTTTGGCAGGCGTATCAGCCCCCGCAATCAAGGCCGCCGTGTTGGTCCCCTGCCAATGATCCAACAGCGCATCCAGCAAATCCTGCCGCGATTTGAAATACCAATAGAAACTGGATCGCGAGACCGCCAAACGCTCTGCCAGCGGTAATACCTTTACCTGATCCACCCCATCAGACACCAACACATCCATCGCGACATTCAACCAGTCTTCGCGCGTGACCTTGATGTTGCCTGTCAACGGCTCCCGGTCGGGATTATCGCGGTGCAGGATCGGGTTCGGGCGATCGTCATCCATTCAGCTTTTGGCGGCGCACCGCCCTCCTTGGTTCGCGTATTGCTAAAGATGAGTAGCCCTTTAGCTGTCTCAAGGTCTACCTTAGCCAAGGCGCTTTGCAACCCGCGTTAGTGATCCCCTTTCACGCTATTCTGCCCCTCTCTCAAAATACAGCAACTTGTGCCTATCGACGTGTTTCATGGCAAATTCGGCGGCCAATTCTCGCACAAACCTCAATTTTCGCCAATTATTATCCATTGCAATCAACGCTGAACATGGCCCGCGCGCCCATCATTCCTCCTGCGCATACTGTATTCACAATAGGCATTGGTCATTTTCAAACCCGCTCGCTACCCTCAATCATCATCCAATGGGAGGAGTGAAAATGAGTTATTTCGGACGCATTACCACAGCCGTCGCTGTGAGCGCCGTACTGGCTGCCGGAGCACACGCCGAAACCACGGTCAAAGTCGCCTATGACGCTGACCCGGTTTCGCTGGATCCGCATGAGCAGCTTTCAGGCGGCACATTACAACTGTCACATATGGTCTTTGATCCGCTGGTACGCTGGACACAGGATCTACAGTTTGAGTCGCGCTTGGCCGAAAGCTGGGAACAGATTGATGCGACAACAACACGGTTCCATCTGCGCGATGGCGTGAAATTCCACAGCGGCAATGAATTGACCGCAACTGACGTGGAATGGACCTTTGACCGCCTAAAAGAAAGCCCCGACTTCAAGGGTATTTTCAGCCTGTTCACCGATGTAAAAGTTATCGACGACGATACCTTTGATCTGATCACATCAGAGCCATATCCACTGGTATTGCACACCGCGACCTACATCTTTCCGATGGACAGCGCGTTCTATTCAGGCACCACCGCGGACGGCAAAGACAAATCTGATGTTGTGAAACACGGCGACAGTTTTGCCTCGCGCAATGTATCAGGCACCGGTCCCTTTGTTGTGTCTGAACGTGAGCAAGGCGTCAAAGTCGTGTTTGATCGTTTCGATGGATATTGGGACACCGCCAGCAAAGGCAACGTCGACAAAATCATCCTGACCCCCATCAAAGAAGACCCCACACGTGTGGCGGCTCTGCTTTCGGGTGACGTTGACTTTATCGCGCCAGTACCGCCAACCGATCTTGCCCGCGTAGAGGCAGACGACAACACCAATTTGGTCGCGATGCCCGGCACACGGATCATCACATTCCAAATGAACCAAAGCCGTGTCGAAGCGTTCAAAGACAAACGCGTTCGTAAGGCGATTGATTATGCTGTAAATAACGCAGGCATCGTTGACCGCATCATGCGTGGTTTTGGCACCGTTGGCGCCCAAGCAAGCCCCGCTGGCTATCTTGGTCACGACGCAGCCCTGACAGTTCGTTATGATCTGGACAAAGCCAAGGCATTGATGGCCGAAGCAGGCTATGCAGATGGTTTTTCAATCACCATGATGGCGCCTAATAACCGCTATGTGAATGATGATAAAATCGCTCAGGCTGTTGCTTCTATGCTTAGCAAAATCAACATCACAGTTGATCTGCAAACCATGCCCAAGGCGCAATACTGGCCCAAATTTGACGAACGCGCTGCTGACATGATGATGATCGGCTGGCATTCTGATACCGAAGACAGTGCAAACTTTCATCAGTTCCTCAGCTCTTGCCCGGATGAGGCAACAGGCAATGGTCAGTATAACTCTGGTGGATATTGCAACGCCGAGGCAGATGCTTTGATGAACGCGTCCAATTCAGAAACCGATGCCGAAAAGCGTGGCAACATGCTGCGTAAACTCGAAGGCATCCTGTATGAAGAAGCCGCATTCATTCCGCTGCATTGGCAGAATCTGGCTTGGGGCGCACGCAAAGGTGTTCACGCAGAAGACATCGTGAACGCATTGAACTTCCCATATTTCGGCGATCTTGTCGTCGACTAAGGTACCCTAAAACCAATCTACCGGGGCAGGCACACACACCTGCCCCGGCATTTCCACAACCCGTCATTTATTCATGCGCATATTCCTGATCCTTCGGGTAAACATCAAATGTGCCTATCAATAAGCGACCTGAAAACAGGGTAACATTATGATCGCCTATCTCGTTAAACGCCTCTTCCAAGCCGTCGCAGTGATGTTCGTTATTTCACTGGTTGCCTTTGCCATTCAGGACAACCTTGGCGATCCGCTGCGAGAGTTGGTCGGTCAATCCGTCTCCGAAGAGGTGCGTCAGCAATTGCGCGATGAGTTGGGGCTGAACGACAGCTTTATCCAGCAATACTCTCGCTTTGCCATCAATGCGCTGCATGGCGATCTGGGCACATCGTATTTCTTCAAGGAACCTGCCCTTGATGTGATCCTCAAAAAGCTCCCCGCCACACTAGAGCTGGTGATGGGCGCGACCCTGATCATCGTGGGCCTATCGGTGCCCTTGGGCGTCTATACAGCGATCCGGCCAAACACGATCCTCAGCCGCATCATCATGGGCGTGTCGATCATCGGTATTTCGATCCCGGTGTTTCTGACCGCGATTTTGATGATCTTCCTTTTCTCCGTCGAATTGCGCTGGTTGCCCTCTTATGGCCGTGGCGATCTGGTGCATGTCTGGGGATATTGGAGCACGAACTTTGGCACATGGGACGGGTGGAAACATATCCTGCTGCCCTCCGTTGCCTTGGCCTCGATCATGCTGCCCCTATTCGTGCGCCTGATCCGTGCCGAAATGATGGAAGTGTTGCAAAGCGAATATGTGAAATACGCCAAGGCCAAGGGCATCCGCCCTTACCGCATCTATTTTGTGCATGCGCTCAAAAACACGCTACTGCCCGTCATCACCGTGGGTGGCGTGCAAATCGGCACAATGGTCGCTTATACCATCCTGACCGAGACCGTTTTTCAATGGCCCGGCATGGGATTTATGTTTCTTGAGGCGGTGAACCGCGTCGATACCCCCTTGATCGTGGCCTATCTGATCATCGTCGGGTTTATCTTTGTCGTCACCAATACGATCGTTGATTTGATCTATGGCCTTGTGAACCCAACCGTTAACCTCGCGAGGATGGGCGCATGAGTACCCTTAGCACCAATCCAGAACCATCCCGCCTGTCGCGCGTGTGGAATTCAAACATGGCCTACAGCTTTCGCCAAAATCCGGTGGCTGTGGTCAGCATGGCGATATTCCTGATTATCACCCTAGCCGCAATTCTGGCCCCGGTGTTTGCGCCGTTTGATCCCTATGATCCTGCGCAAATTGACATCATGAATTCCGAATACCCGCCAATTTGGGTAGATGGGTCAGATGCGCAATTCATCTTTGGCACCGATGACCAAGGGCGCGATCTGTGGTCAACGATCCTGTACGGCACGCGGCTATCGCTGCTCATCGGTCTTTGCGCTGTGGCGCTTCAGGCCTTTCTGGGCATCTCCATCGGGTTGATTGCGGGCTATGTTGGCGGACGCCTAGACAGCCTCTTGATGCGCATGGCCGATATCCAATTGTCGTTCTCTACGCTTATGGTGGCGATCATCTTCCTCGCCGTGACACAGGCAATGTTCGGCTCTGCTGCGTTCAACAAATACGCCGTCTATTTCCTGATCGCTGTTATTGGCATCGCTGAATGGCCGCAATATGCGCGCACCGTGCGGGCAACCGTTCTGGCTGAGAAAAAGAAAGAATACGTCGACAGCGCCCGCGTGCTGGGCTTTGGCCCCCTGCGCATCATGGTGCGTCACATCTTACCAAATTCGCTGTCACCGATATTTGTGATCTCAACAGTACAAGTCGCCAACGCGATTATATCAGAGGCATCCCTGTCCTTCCTTGGCCTTGGCATGCCCCCCAGCCAACCTTCGCTTGGCTCGCTCATTTCATCTGGTTTTGATTACATCTTTTCCGGCAGTTGGTGGATCACCGCCATACCGGGCATTGTTCTTGTCGTGCTGGTATTGGTGATCAACCTGCTTGGTGACTGGATGCGTGACGTGCTGAACCCCAAATTGTACAAAGGATAAGCGATGTCCTTGCTTTCTGTTCGTGACCTCACCGTCAAATTTGCCATGCGGGATCAAACCGTCACCGCCCTCAGCCAGATATCTTTTGATCTGGGCAAGGGCGAACGCCTTGGCATCGTCGGTGAATCCGGCGCGGGTAAATCCATCACCGGATTTTCCCTGATGAACCTGCTCAGCCGCCCCGGCTTTATCGACAGTGGTAAAATCCTGTTTGAGGGCGAAGACATCGTTCAAATGAACGAAAAACAACTGCGCAGCATCCGTGGCAACCGCATGGCGATGATCTTTCAGGATCCTATGGTGACGCTCAATCCGGTGCTGACCATTGGCCAGCAAATGGTCGAAACCCTGATGGCCCACCGCAGCCTCTCTAAATCCGAGGCTGCGCATATTTCCGTACTAAAACTGCGCGAGGTCTACATCCCCTCGCCCGAGGAACGTCTGAACCAATACCCCCACGAGCTATCGGGCGGCATGCGCCAGCGGATCATCATCGCGATGGCCCTGCTACTAGACCCCGAATTGATCATCGCGGATGAACCCACAACCGCGCTTGATGTGACCATTCAGGCCGACATCATGGAGCTGCTGCTAGAGCTGTGCCAATCCAACAAGGTTGGCCTGATCTTGATCACCCACGACCTTGGCGTCGTCAGCCAGATGACCGAACGCACGCTGGTTATGTATGCGGGCCGCGTGATTGAGGCGGGCCGCACCCGCGAGATTATTAACGACCCCCAACACCCCTATACACAGGGGTTGATCAATGCGCTGCCACAGCAAACATTGCCGGGTCACAGGCTGAAACAAATTCCGGGGAATATGCCCGGCCTTGGCGCGCTTCCCCCCGGTTGCCCCTTTAGTCCGCGCTGTGAATATTCCGTGGATCGCTGCCGCACCACCCTGCCAGAAATCGTGCAATACGCAGGGATCGAGGTGGCCTGCCATGAGGTGAAACGCCTCCATAATGCCGATGAGACGCAGGAGCAAAGCGCATGAAAGACGTGACAGGCGAGCAGCCGCTTCTGGAATTGAAGAGTCTTGAAAAACAGTTCGATCTGGATCAGGGATTTCTTGAAACCATCAAGATGCGCGGCGGCAAATTCATCCGTGAAAAACGCGCAGTGCATGCGGTCAATAACGTCTCCCTTGGCGTGGAACGTGGCGAGGCGCTATGCGTCGTTGGCGAATCCGGCTGTGGTAAATCAACCGTTGCCCGACTGGTTGCCGGGCTTCTTGCGCCCACCGCCGGGGAGATCCACTACGACGGGGAGCGTATCGACAATCGCTCTCGGCGTGCCATGATGCCCCTGCGCAAAAAGATGCAGATGATCTTTCAAAACCCCTATGCGTCGCTCAATCCTCGGATGACGATTCAGCAAACGCTGGAAGAGCCGGTTAAATATCACAATCCGGCCCTTTCTCAGGGCGAAATCGCCGATAAGGTCACCGAAGTCATGCAATCTGTGGGCGTTGATCCCAGTTGGTCACGCCGTTACCCGCACGAATTTTCCGGCGGGCAACGCCAACGCATCGCCATCGCCCGCGCATTGACTGTGGACCCTGAGTTTATCATCGCGGATGAGCCGATTTCAGCGCTGGATGTCTCCATTCAGGCGCAGGTTCTTAACCTTATGCTTGAGGCCAAGGACCAACGCGGCCTCACCTATCTGTTCATCACCCATGACCTTAGCGTGGTGCAACATTTCGGCACCCGCGTGGTTGTGCTTTACCTGGGATCAATCTGCGAACTTGCCGACACGGCCACCCTGTTTGAGAACCCCAAACACCCCTATACCCGTGCCCTTTTGTCCGCCATTCCGCAGCTAAAAGACGACAAACCAAACCATATCCGCCTCAGGGGTGAAATCCCCACCCCCATCAACTTGCCGCAAGGTTGCCCCTTCCAAAGCCGTTGCGCCTATGCCAATGACAGATGTGGTGCAGAACAACCAAGACCCCTGCAACAACCTGATGGCAGCATGGTCGCGTGTCATGCGGTCGAGGAAAATCGGTTAGACACCTAATCACCCCCTTACCCACGCAGAACACCCAGGACGGACCCAGGCAGTTGGATATCATTTGGCTCAAAGACTTCGTAGCTTTGATTGCGCAGAAAAACTTTTCTCGCGCAGCCGAAGAACGTAATGTTTCCCAGCCCGCCTTTAGCCGTCGCATTCGCGCGCTAGAGGACGAAGTGGGCGTGAAACTGATCAATCGCCAAACCCTGCCCCTGTCTCTCACCCCCGCAGGCGAGGTATTTCTAAGCCAGACCAAGGTCATGCTGCGCACCTATCACGAGACGTTGGAGCGCTGTCAGGTCATTGATGCAGCCGGCGAAAACGTCATTCGTTTTGCCACTTCACAATCGCTTTATATGACCCACTACAAAACCCACATCGCACCCTTGGTCGAAAGCGGCGGACTGGATATCGACCTGAATTCGACCTCTTGGGCTGCGGATCAGTTTGTCAGCGCCCTACAGCAACGCTATTGCGACGTCATTCTCACCTATTGGCATCCGTCGATGGATTTTCTGGCCCCGCTTGAGGTCTCGGAATGCGAGTTTGTCACCCTGTCGCGTGATCGCTTTGTCCCTGTCAGCCGCCCCCGCCCGGATGGTCTGCCTGAATTCTCGCTCAGCCTGCCGCAGCGCAAACCTGTCCCGCTGCTATCCTATGGCTCGGCCTCGGCCCTGCGCTCGGTCATGGATCACATCCTGCGTCAGCGGTTGGAACGCCCCAATATTTTGGTCGTAAACCAAAACGCCCTCGCAATTTCGGTTAAGGCGATGATCGTCGAGGGCTTTGGCATGGGCTGGCTCCCTCAGGAATTATGCAAGGCAGAGCTTGATCGCGGCGATCTCGTGCTTGCGGGCGACGAGAGCTATGCCACCGACCTGGAGGTGCGCCTGTATCGCGACAATGAAAACGTCAAACCTACGCTGAAACAGCTATGGCGCGGTCTCGAAAGCTACGATCTTAGCTGATCCCCTGCCGTACAAGCGCTTTTCGCCTTGCAGCCCATTTCCCAGCCTGCTCTAGTTTGATCAAAATCGAAAGGCTCCGAAATGACCCCCCTACATGGACTAAAAGTTGTAGAACTGGCCCGCATTCTAGCAGGGCCATGGGTAGGGCAATCCCTTGCCGACCTCGGGGCCAGCGTTACCAAAGTCGAAAGCCCGGATGGTGACGACACCCGCAAATGGGGCCCACCCTTTATCGAACGGGATGGCGATAAATCCGCGGCCTATTATTACGCGGCCAACCGCGGCAAAGACTGCGTTGTCGCCGATTTCCGCACACCAGAGGGTCAGCAATTGGTGCGTGATCTTGTGGCGGATGCCGATATTCTGATTGAAAACTTCAAGGTAGGCGGCCTTGCAAAATACGGGTTGGATTATGCCTCACTCGCGGCTCTCAATCCGCGCTTGATCTACTGCTCCATTACCGGGTTTGGCCAAGATGGCCCCTATGCCCAGCGCGCCGGCTACGACTTTTTGTTGCAGGGCATGTCTGGCCTGATGTCCATCACAGGCGAACCTGACGGTCATCCCCAGAAACTTGGCGTGGCAGTAACAGACATCGTGACCGGCCTTTATGGCACCATCCGTATTTTGGCCGCCGTGCAGCAACGCCACCACACAGGCAGGGGGCAACATATCGACATGTCCCTATTGGATTGCGCCACTGCGATCCTGTCCAATCAGGCGATGAATTACCTCGTCACTGGCGAAAGTCCGGCGCGGCGTGGCAATGCCCACCCAAACATCGCCCCCTACCAAGTTGTCACAACCCAAGATGGCCACATCATTCTAGCCGTTGGCAATGACGGGCAATTTCAACGGTTGTGCGGGGTTCTTGGCCTAACAAACCTAGCTGATGACCCAGATTTCAGCACCAATCAGGCGCGTGTCGCCAATAATGTTCGCCTGACAGAAATCCTGACATCTGCCCTCGCGCTCTGGCCCTCGGCAACGCTTTTGGCGGCGCTGGAACAGGCAACGGTTCCCGCAGGACCCATCAATGCCATCGCCGATGCTTTTGCCGATCCCCAGATCAAGCATCGCGGTATGGAGATCGCCCCCGAAGGCATCAAAGGTGTGCGCGGCCCTTGGGTATTTTCAGATGCAGAGCTTGCCTTGGATAAATCGGCACCTATCCTGCCAAAAGCCGACTAACAGGTTTCGCCGCGAAACCCCTGCAATGTCTACGCGCCGCCAGCGCATGATTTTGCGCGCCTAGCTTGGTACCAAGTGAAATGGCATATCCCAGTCACGCCCCCGATAAGAATCACAATCCCGCCTCACCCCATCAACTTTTTCAAAGTTACGCCGCCCGCATCGACCTGCCGCCCCCTAGTAACCGCAACTGTTAGCGCAAGCAGATGCCACGCCGTCACATTTACCGCTAACACTTTGGATCTTGCGGCGATTACCCTTTCCCCCCTGCACCACCAAGTCTATACCCCCCGCAAATTCAGGCCCGTAAATTCAGGCCATTATTTCCAGACCGCAGCTTTATGACCAGGAGAGCACCATGACTGTCACAGTTGGTATCAACGGATTTGGCCGAATTGGCCGTTGCTCCCTAAGGCATATCGCCGAGGCTGCGCGCGAAGACATCAAAGACGTCAAAGTGAACGCTACTGGCCCGCTGGAAACAGCCGCCCACCTCATCCGTTACGACTCTGTGCATGGTCGTTTCTGCAACGAGGTGAAAATCGGCGATGGCATGATGGATATCGGCCATGGCGAAATGCAGATGTATTCCACCTATGACATGAACGAGCTGGACTGGGACGGCGTTGATGTTGTTCTGGAATGCACCGGCCAATTCAATGACGGCGAAAAAGCCAAAGCGCACCTTGCGCGTGGTGCCAAAAAGGTACTGCTTTCCGCTCCCGGTAAAAACGTCGATAAAACCATCGTATTTGGTGTGAACGACAACGAACTGCTGGCAGAGCACACAATGATCTCAAACGGGTCTTGCACCACCAACTGTCTCGCCCCGCTGGTTAAGGTTCTGCATGATGCCATCGGCATCGAAAACGGCCTGATGACCACTATTCACAGCTATACTGGTGATCAACCAACACTGGATCGCCGCCACAAAGACCTATATCGCGCCCGTGCCGCTGCGATGGCCATGATCCCCACTTCCACCGGTGCCGCCAAAGCATTGGGAGAGGTTCTCCCAGCCCTCAAAGGCAAACTAGACGGCACAGCAATGCGCGTTCCTACGCCAAATGTATCGGCTGTTGATCTGACCTTTGTGGCCTCCAGAGATGTCACCGTCGAGGAAGTCAACGCGATTGTCCAAGCCGCTGCCACGGGCCCCATGAAGGGCGTGCTTGCCTACGATCCTGAACCTAAGGTGTCGATTGACTTCAATCACACCACCGAAAGCTCGATCTTTGCCCCTGACCAAACGAAAGTGGTTGGCGGACGTACTGTGCGCGTTCTTAGCTGGTATGACAATGAATGGGGTTTCTCGGCACGTATGGCCGATGTTGCTGCCCTGATGGGTCAACTCGGCTAAGCCATTATTGTAACAACGAACTTGCGCCTTCGGGGCGGCTCGGGCATAGTTTATGCACGATCCGTTTTGAGGGCGCTTCGCGTATGACTAACCCAATTGCCGTTGCTTTGGTACTTATGATCTTCGGTGGCCTTGCCGCTGATTTGATGATGAATAACGGGCAAACATCATTGCTGCTTGCCCGCAAGTTCACTGATCTGATTGAATGGATTGCCTTTTGGCGCTGATCATCTCAGCGACAATACAGCGCTAAATCCGTTAATCCATCCGTACTTTTATCGCCACTTCACCCCGCACAGCCGAGGCCCATTTCAGGTTCAAACGATCCTTGTTTGTGCCTTGGCCGACCTCAACAAATGGCATGGTGTATTGTGTCACGTTGTTACTGTTGCGGATGTTGTCTGTCATCACCACAGATTCAACGCGGCGCACCTGCCCGCCAAATGGCAAGGCCCCATCCGTATCCACAACCCATGTGCTGTCCTCGGAATTCTCCGAATGCTCAATCAGCAATGGATTATACACAGGTGTCGTGACCGCATGAAAGGTATTGCCGTCAAACAGGATGTTCTTGCCCTTGGCCATGTTCAGATCGGCAAAACTGGTATCGACCCGGTCAACCCGGTCAATATTGCCCTGAACGCTGCGGAATTTATTGCCCGTTACGTTCAAACCACCGATGAAATGCCCCGTGCCATGCGGTTTGATCACGATGTAACTGAACGACGGGATCACATCGCCCGACAGAAACACGTTATCAGTGATGCTGAGCGCGCTAAACGAAAACCCGGTGACGAAATTCGGCGCAGGGCTATGCTCGTTGGTCCACTCAAGATGACAGTTATCGACGTAATTCGCGTCAATCGACGTTGAACAATGCGTATCCGTCAGGATGATCCCAGCAAGACGGATGCCGTCCGCCTCTGTATCCCCTTGGAAAAAGTGGTTGCCCGTGATCACCGCATTTGCCCCTGCCAGCAACGCAAAGTGGCGTACTTGGGTTGATCGGTTATTGCGCAATTTCACATCATTGGCGTTGGTGTTGATCATGATCGTTTTGCGATCCTGGACCCGCACGCTGCCTTCTGACGATAGGAAATTACAACGATCGACCAACAACTCCTGACACCCCGTGCCAATCGACGTAATCCCGCGATGCCCTGGATGCGTGAAAAAGCAATCCCGCACCTGAAAAATCACCCCGGCACGCGGCAACATAAGACCGCTCGCCTTGCCACCACATAGGAAATCGACGTTGGAAATATTCATTCGCTTCATGGTTCTGAAACCACTGAAATCCAACAAATACTTGAATCGCGTAAAGGTGTAATTCTGCGTGCCTTCCGCATCATACAACGGGCTGGAGATCGTAAGCTCCTGTGTCGCCTCGTTCTTCTCCTTCACGTAAACTTCGCGCCCGACACCATTGCCCGTCACCAAGGAGCCAACCAAGATATTCGCAACATTTGTCACATTCGTCAGAGTCCGAGAGTTGGAAGGCGAATAGGTGGCTTGTGAGGTGCTCACAGTCGGCTCCCAAGCAGCATCCCCACTGACATAAAACTGCCCGTTGTGGATATGTCTGCGCGTGGCATAGGTGTCGCGCTCGGGCACTGTTGCCTGCACATCAATCGGTTCCGTCACCGTGATGCTACGTCCGCCCAAGTCCAGCGATTCATGGTTCCCACTGTTCAATAAGGCCTGAAACGCCTTTTTGAACGCCAGTTCTTCGTTGCCAAAGGCGTCGATATAGGCGGGCAAATGGTAATCCTTCGCCAGCGCAAACACCTCTTCCGTGGGCATGGTGATGGTGCCCTCAAACGTGACATGCGAATTCATCGTGACACTTTGCGCCAGATGATAGGTGCCGGTTGGCACCAAAACATGCCGCCCGTTTGCGGCTGCATCCGCTGCATTAAATGCGGCGGTATCATCCGTCGTGCCATCACCAACAGCGCCGTAATCGCGCACATCGACCCAGCTCATCATGGTCCGGTGGAATACCGCCGTCACATCTTCGATCTCGATGTCGTCAATCCGCACAACACCGCCGGTCGCTCCGGTTAAATCCAGACCAAAGTGCCCAAATACTGGCCCCACGCCCCACGGCATATCCACGCCATTACGATCACCCGATCCGACAATCGCCTCAACCGTGACCACATTACCGTAACTTGTCAGCGTCGTTGACGGGCCAACCTCAACCAGCCCCGCGGCATGCGCCCCCCCCGCAGCCCCTGCCCATGCGGCAATGCGCACATTTGGCAGGTTGCCACTGATCGCCTTCACCCGCGCGCGAATACGCAAATAACAGCCCGGCAACAGCGGAGTTTCCCCCATATATCGCAGCTTTTGTGTTGCATCGACCTTCTGCAATTCCAAACAGCCGCCGAAATCCTGATCAGCCGGAACATAGGCCGCATTGATTGCGCCATCATAGGTATCAGACCCCGGCGTCCCATCCCCGCTTGACCACACATCCAGCCCAGCCTCGAACGCAAGCGGCATCAAAAGCACGCCATCGGTTATTGCCTTGTTCATACAAACCCTTTCCACACCCGACCCGGATCGCCCCGCCCCGAATGCCCAATTGTCAGTCCAAATCTCTGAAACCGGCTCAACCCGGTTGATAAAGGGAAGTATCAACGAAGTTTTAAGGCTCTCTCACATCACCGCACGGTGGGTGTTGCGCGCATCAAAAACGTACGTGTCAGCGATGGCAGGGGTGAGATCCTGCGCAAAGAATATGGCCACGCCAATGCCTGGCTTGAGCCCACTTTGCCGTTTTTCTGTGTCGCAGCGAAGGTCTGCAAACCACAGATTACTGATATCAATGTTAGGCATTGTCTGTCCGCGACTTTGTCGCGAACAGACTCGCCGTTTGGTTAAGTAATGATTTCTCCGATCAACATTTTCGGCTCTGAATTGGTGAAATTGGGGATGTCTGCAAGCACTGGGCCCGCGACTTCAAGTGCGGCTTGCAGATTTTCCATGCCCGCGAAAACCATGGTCGCAACGACGTAAAAACCTGCAGGAACATCGGGGCCACCGGCAAGGCCTTTGGAAATACTCGTGCTTTCGATGTGAGCACCCATATGTTCACCAACAAGCGGGATATGGGTTGCTGCATAATAGTCGTGGTCGAATTGTGTTTCGTCACCTACGGGATAGAGAACTTGTAATGATACGGACATAAGATTTCCTTCAGGATTTGTATTTAGGTGGTTTTTGTTGAACCAGTCGAATTGGCGAGGGCGTAGGTTGGAGCCACCCAACCCAAATTATGAACTTATTCGCTGAAACGTGCAGCAATAGCGCCTAATCCGCCGTCGTATAGGCCTTGGATCGCGCCTTCCATTTCAGCAACTTCTGACTTGAAGGTACCTTCCCATGTGACAGTCGTTGGATTGCCCGATGAGATCGAAATAGTCGACGCGTAATCAGTGATCGGTAGAGGTGCCTCAATGATCTTGTAGCTATATGATTCACCAGGAGTGGAAGAAACTAGTTGTTCCAGAACGGGCGCGCCGTCACCAAGGGTCAGCTGACGATGAACAGCACCATCGCGAGCTTCTAAGACACAGCTCACGATGCCAGGATGCCAATCGTCAATATCACAAAAGTCGCCAATGACTTGCCATACCGCTGCTGAATCCGCAGCCACTGTCATAGAGCTTGTGATGGAATAGTCGTCTGCAAAAGCGGAGGATGCAGAAACGACGAGTAGTGCTGCGGCTATGTTAAGTTTGGTCATTTTCAAAGTTTCCCTATTTGCAACCGACGCTTCGACTGCTTGTAGTAACACTTTAGTGAACCAACGTGAGCGCAGCTATAGGGAGGTCTCCCTATAAAAGACAGAAAACGAGGGCATCGTTAAAAGCCGTGGGTAGAGTATCTTAGTGCCTTAACCACTTTCTCTTTATTGTGTCCCAGGCCAGTTCTTTTTCGTCACTCCCTAAGCCATGTTCAATCGCCAGAATAGCAATCGGCGCGCGCCCACGGACTCCGGTTTTGGAATAGATTGATTGTATGTGGTGGTCCGCAGTCTTTGCGGAAATTCCAAGTCGAGCAGCAATCTGCGGAGTCGTCTCTGAACGGGCCAGGCATGCTATGACCTGCGCCTCGCGTCGGGATAGATTAAAGGGTAATGCCTTGCGCGCCGTCTTGGCGGGTGATCCAGCAGCTTGTAAAACAGCCGTTACTGCCGTTGCCATTAACGCCCCAGATTGACTTTGTTGGATCAAGTGTTCAGTAGCCTCTTTGGCGCTTAGGGCGGGGTGTCCCGGACTGTCAAACACAAGCTCATCGTACAGATTGGCCGTAGCCAGAATATTTTCGCGCAATCCTTTTTGGTCGATCCGTCGATGATACCCTGACCCGTCGAACCGTTCTTCCGCGACGCTGGGAAGCGTCCCAAACGCGCGAAAGGGATTTCCGTGGGACAAAATGAATTCAGTCTGAAACGAGTGCGTTTCGAACTCTAGACGCTCTGCATGTGACAGATCTTTGGCTTTGTTCAACAAGCGGTTGTCGATTGCGCATTTTCCAATGTCGTGCAGCAGTGCCGAGTGGCGCAATTCCATCAAGGGTTCTTGTGCGATATCTGCAATTTGTCCTGCTCGTCCACACAATGCCGAAACACGGCGGCTGTGCCCCCCCATCCAGTCCGATTTTTGATCGACCAAATCGGCCCCGATCAAAGCCAGTGCTTCGCAATGTTCTGGGCCGATCAAAATTGGACCCCCTGGTTCAGCGGCCACGTAGACGTCGAACTCGGCCCCTTCATCCAGTGGCGCGAAAATTTCGTCCCAATTTGCCAAAAGATGCGCGCACATATGCGGGTCTAAATCGCGCCCGGCTCGATTGGAAATCTCGTCTTGCGCGGCTTGCTTGCCTCGTAACCTGGTATACAGCGCTGCCACGTGACCAATGCTGACGGCCCGCGCCGGCGATGGAATATCCTCTGTTCCCACGTTCCCCAAGCCGCCATCCCATCTGGCGTAAAGGTATGGCATGCATGGGGCTACGTTTGACGGCAACGGCAATCTGGCCGCAAAGGTTCTGGACTGTTCACAGTGGATTTCAACGATGCCTTTGATGGCTTCGTGGTGCTCTAAGATTGTTCCAAACGCAGCGTCGCGTTCAGCTGCCGGGGCGTGCAAGGCAACCCCTGTTTTCAAAGCAGTCTCCAAAGCTGATAGGTCAAGCCAATCACACAGTAAGAATGCAAGGCTAAACCCTCGATCATCGCCCAAAGCCATGCTGCCCGCTTCCGGGCCGCTAGATGTACAGCCCATGAAACGAAACAACGATGTGTAATACGTCGCTTTGCAGGTCTTTTCGTCCAACCCAAATGATCGTGCCAATTCGGTGGCAATAACCGACCCTGTTAGGCATGCCCCGCGTGGACGTCCTGTCGCGCAGTCGCCTGCAATTGCCAATGTCCCGATTGCTTCTGATAAGCGCATAAATACCCCTGAATTCTCATAAGGATGCAAAATCAGGATCATTCCAAATGTTGCGGCTCAACCGGGAAATGTTTCTCGCTCGCTAGCCTCGATAAGTATGGATCGCAATCGATTCAAAATCAACGGCCCCTTCACAAACGCTTAAGCTGTCAAAACTGATTGAGATTTAATCTGCCGTCAGCAAAATGACCGACACGATTGTTGCCCGACTAAATTCGGTCGCCCCAAATAACGTCTTTCAATCGACGCAATAACCGTAGAAGGCTCTGTAGCAAAGTTATTGAGGCTTTTAATAGAATAACTATTGGTAGATTTAGCAAAACC
>CAXIAD010000058.1:0-18621 GCA_964021645.1 uncultured Cognatishimia sp.
CAACCCGGTGACCACACGCCCCAGTCGGCGACCCTCATCAGACAGATCGACCATTGGGTGGCTTGAGGGGGTTTTGGGGAATAACCGTGTCCCCAACCAGATTGAAATAAGCTGCAAAAACGCGGCACCCGGTATCAACGACAGGATCAAATCCCCCCGCAAGCCCGGCAATTCAGTGGCATAGACGGCCTCAACCAGGGCGATAACGCCGACGAAAGGCACCAGAATTTGCCCCAGCGACACCACAAGTGCTGCCAACCAGCGCCCCGACGTATTCCCCCGGCGCATAATGTTTTGCGTCCAGTCTTCAATCCATTTCCGACCACGCCCAATCAACACAATCGACAAAACCAACAGCACCAGCACTCTGGGCAAGTTTTGCTTAAACGCTTGTTGCTGCGCCGGATTTTCCCAAGCTGTGCGCACTTCGTTACGCACATTCCCAAAGGATCGGGTAAAGGTCGAAAAACCCTTTGCCCAGAGCGAGGGATTAACCGGCGACGGCCCCAGCTCCAGCAGTTCCTCGGCTTGACGTTCGCGCAGAATATTATCCACGCCACTAATCAAACTATCAGCTTCACTATGGGCGACTTCAGCGGTTCTGACCGGTGCCTGCAACTCTGCAAGACGGGCGGTCAACTCAGATCTTTGTGTAATAATATCAGACGGTTCTTTACCCTCTTCAGGTAAAGGCCCCAGAATATCCAACTGCGATTGAACCGTAACAATCGCATTCTGGTTTTTGGAGCGCGCCTCGGCGAATTGCTCCCGCCAGGATACCAATTGCGACCGCAAATCGCCCAGTGCCGCGTCAGAGGCGCGACTGGCCTCAACCGCATCACTTGCGCGCGTCGCCACCGTTTTCCATGCGTCATAATCAGGCGCAGTTTTGGTCTGCGCTGTTGCGCTACCGATCACCCCCACGACAATGGTTAGAACCAAAGCTAGGGTGCCCAGCCAGCGCAACAAATAGGTCATAATGGCCTCACAGGTCTTCAAAGACGCCCGGAATACTGCGTGGACCTTCTACCAACCAAGACGGTGTCGGCAGGCCCTTTTCACGCAGGAATTCGGGGTTAAACAATTTGGATTGATAGCGCGTGCCATAATCACACAATACAGTGACGATGGTATGACCGGGGCCCATTTCTTGGGCCATTCGGATCGCGCCCGCAACATTGATCCCTGAGGAGCCGCCAAGACACAAACCCTCGTGTTCCAACAGATCAAACACCACCGGCAACGCCTCGCTGTCAGGAATCTGATAGCTCATGTCAGGGGTGAAACCCTCTAGATTGGCAGTGATGCGGCCTTGGCCGATACCCTCGGTAATTGATCCTCCGGTCGAGGCAAATTCACCCGTGGTGTAATAGCTAAACAGGGCGGCCCCCATTGGATCAGCCAAGGCAACCTTGACACCCTTGGGTTGCAATACTTCGGCGATGCCCGCCAAGGTTCCACCTGATCCGACAGCGCAAACAAACCCGTCAACCTTACCGCCGGTCTGCTCCCAAATCTCGGGTCCGGTCATTTCAACATGCGCCTGACGGTTTGCCGTATTGTCAAACTGATTGGCCCAAATCGCCCCATTGGCCTCTGTCAGGGCCAACTTTTCCGCCAAACGCCCGGAATAACGCACATAATTATTCGGGTTTTTATAAGGGGCCGCAGGCACTTGTACCAATTCAGCACCCGCAAGCCGCAGCATGTCTTTCTTTTCTTGGCTTTGGGTCTCTGGGATCACGATAACGGTTTTGAACCCCATCGAAGAGCCAACAAGCGCAAGGCCAATGCCCGTGTTACCTGCCGTGCCCTCGACAATGGTGCCGCCGGGCTGCAAGACGCCGCGTGCCACAGCATCCTTGATGATAAACAGCGCCGCACGATCCTTGACCGATTGGCCGGGGTTCATGAATTCCGCTTTACCCAAAATCTCGCAGCCCGTCAGCTCGCTTGCTTTGTTCAGCCTGATCAGCGGAGTATTTCCGACCGCTTGCTCCAGATTTTGTGCGATGCGCATTTTCAACACCCTTTCTTAATATCTATTCATACCTGTCTAGGCTTCAAAAATCTGGAACTCAAGACGTTGTCCGCAGACGATCACGATGCCGGGCCAACCATAGAGCCGCCAGAACCAAAGGCGCGTTCACCGTCTGCATCTTATCAACCATTTGCATCAACTCGTCGAAACTAAATACATAGCTGCGAATATCCTCTTGTTCGCTGTCTAACCCTGCATCACCAGTGATATTATCCGGCAGATCGGCAAGACCCACATAAATGTCAAAATACTCGGTGCTGCACCCCGGCGAGGCATAGCAATGCGCCACCTCCTCCAGATGTCTTAGCGTCAATCCGGCTTCTTCCTCGGCCTCGCGCATTGCGGCCTGTTGCGGGGTTTCGCCCGCATCAATCCGGCCCGCAATCGGTTCCAACTGCCACGGCTTTTCATCGCCTCGCATATAGGCACCGGCGCGGAATTGTTCGACCAATAGCACACGATCACGCACCGGATCATAAGGCAGCAATATGACCGCATCCGTTGCCATAAACACCGCACGCTCCATCGGGCCAAGCTCTGCTCCGGCAAAGGATTTATGCGACAGGGTCACATCCGACATCGCGAAAAATCCGGCATAGGGATAGGTGCGGCCATGCTCGGTCACGTGATCCAGCCCCATTCCCCCGGGGCTATGGGCGTGATTGCGTGAGGTAGCGTTGACCTTTGCCCAAGCACGCGCGCGTATCGTCGGAAACATCTCGGCAATGCGTTCAGGCGAATAGCGGCCAAAATAGTGCAATTCTTCGGTTGCGGCCAAAACCGTCATATCGCCCCAGCGCGCCACCCAATCTGTTAACGACCAATCGGCGCCTTTTTCCCACATGCCCGGATCAGGGAAATACACCTTGGCTGCATGCGGACCAACATCGCCAGCTTGAGGGGTATCAACCGACAACTCGCGCAGCTCATACCCATAGCCCCCTTCATAGAAATCAAGCCGCGCAACATCCTCATCAGACAGGTTTGCCAACAAAATCCCCTGCGCCCTGCCCGCTTCCTTAACGATGACCGGAAACTGCTGATCCTTGACCCAATAAATGCGGTGCCCCGCCAATTCGGCGTCCTGCACATCCCCCTGAACCAAGGCGCGCCCAAGCACGGCCTCAAGCAAAGGCAAATGGCACAAAGTACCATAAAAAAACAACGATTTCATGATTTTATCTCCAGCGCCGCGACGCATATTCTGTCAAAATACCCACCACAACACCCCCAACCGCCAATGAAACAATTACCAAGGGAGATGAAATCTCGCTGGCATACTTCATTCCAATCGTAAGGATCGACTGAACGGCCTCGATCGGCCCGTCAAACCGTGAACTTGTCGCAAGCCGCAGCATTTCATTGCACGCTTGAATGAACAGACCCAGCAAGTAAAGCACCACCGAAGCAGTGAACCCCATGCTCATCGCCTCGCCCATGCCCTTGCCTGCCTGCGCCCCGATGATGCGCCAGCCAAGGATCGCCCCAACCGCTGCATTCACATAGTTGAACCAGCCAAAATTGGTGCCCTCAGGCATCAACGGGCGGATCAAATCCGAAACGCCCCACGCCAGCGCACCCAGTAGGATCGCAGCAACAAGTTTCGCAGCTGTTGGCATCATTCGCCCCGGTTTCGAAGTTATAATCGACGTTCAAATTGTAGTTGCGCAAAAGCTATCTGACCAAACAGCCACGCACAAGACCACGCGCCCAAACTACAGGCCAATCAACTACAGGCCATCACAGGCCCATGTTGAGGGGCGCTCCCTCTTACAGCACTTCGTCCAACGCTGTTAGCAACTGATCAATCTCGCCTTGCGACGTGTAATGCACAAAACTTAGACGCAACACGCCTTTGTCCAGCGAAACGCCCTGCGCTTCCAACGCTCTCACGGCATAGAAATCCCCGCCTCCGGCCATAATGCCATGGCTCGCCAGCTTTGCCGCCAATTCTTCGGCGTTGCTTTGTGTTGCCATTGCCACTGTTGGTGCCCGCTGTGTCGCCACGCGCGATCCCAACATGCGAACAGAGTTCTTATCACTCAGATAGTCCAACACCGGCTGCAATAGGTCCACCTCATGAGCCCGCATCAAATCATGCACAGCACTGCCTCTTGCGGCGGCGGTGCCATCGGCCACGCCGTGATGCTCGGCCAGCGCATCAATATAATCAGCCATCCCTGCACAGGCGGCGATTTGGCCATGATCCGGCCCCGCCGGAGTGAACCGCTGATATAGGGTATCGGCATTAAAATAATGCCCCTGATTGGGCAACATCATTCCCAAAGCCCGACGCACCACCATACACCCTTGGTGCGGACCATAGGTTTTATAGGCAGAAAACAGATAGATATCCGCCCCCAAGGCCCCGACATCAGGCAAACCATGCGGTGCATAACTAACACCGTCCACGCAAACAAACGCCCCCGCCGCATGGGCAAGCGCCGTGATCTCGGCAACAGGGTTGATTTCCCCCACCACGTTTGAACAATGCGGGAAACAGACCAACCTGACCTGATCATCCAACAGATTGCTCAGGTCTTCGGGGTTTAACAAACCAGTTTCGCGATCAATTTTCCATTCACGCACCTCGACACCACTATCGGCCAACCGACGCCACGGGCCAGTATTGGCCTCGTGATCCTGATTGGTGACAATGATTGCATCACCCGGCTGCAACCACTGCCGAAACGCTTGCGCCAAAACATAGGTATTCTGTGTGGTAGAGGGGCCAAACGACAATTCGTCGGTGTCCACACCCAAAATCGAAGCCAAGCGCAAACGCGCCTCATCCATTTCCTCACCCGCAAGGCGTGACGCCTCATAGGGGGCATAGGGCTGCACTTTGCGTTGGTGATAATACCGTGTCAGCCGGTCAATAACGGGACGACAGGTATATGAGCCACCTGCATTCTCGAAAAAGGCCTGCCCGCTTAGACTAGCCTCTTCAAATGCCGGGAATTGCTGCCTTACAAACTCCAAATCCAGTTTCATGACCGCCGCTCTCCCTAACGTCATTCAAATCACCACCATACCTGCGCGTTGTGGTGCAAATTTCAGATACTTTCAGCCACTCAAATCGAAACTGTCCCGACAAGCAACCACTTGTTGAACAATTTGTGCAGAACGCTTTTGCAACCCACCGTATCCCCCATTCGGATCTCGGCTATTATTGACGTGCAGGCACAATAACGACGGCAAACCTGTGCGATTCCTCGTCATTTCAACCCTCCGACATGCCCCTACACACAAACTGATGCGCGAAAAACCGCCAGCACATGCCGATCTTCTCAGGTTTTTCTCCTATTCATGCGGTCAATATGTCGCATTTAGCTGTGAAACCCGTCGGTTTCAGTCGCCTAAAATTGTCACGTTAGTTCATTATTCTGAGACCGGGGAAGCGCGCGCATGAAAATAGAATGGACCTCCATCCTATCAATATCAGGAAACTGAGGCGCACCCGAGACACATGGACAGGGACACATGAGCATCAAACCACCATTTACAAACCTGGAGATCAAAAAGGCTCCTTCAGGTTTCTACGAAGGCTACAGCCTTCCTATCGCCTTAATCAGTAAAATCGGCATGGCGCTGCTTGTACTTTGGGCGCTAGTCTTTCCAGCAAATGCAAATGCAACGCTGGGCAGCCTCAACTGGAAACTCCTAGAGGGTTTCAACAGCTTCTACATTGTCATCGTGGGCCTGTTTGCGTTTTTCCTTCTGGTGGTCGCTATCATACCCCAGACTGGCCGACGCATCATGGGTGTGCCGGGCGAAAAACCTGAATTCTCAAACTTCTCATGGTTCTCCATGATGTTTGGTGCAGGTCTGGGTGTCGGCTTGATGGTTTTCGCCACAGCCGAACCAATGGGCCTTTGGGGATCAAACCCTGTTGTTGTTGCTGGTGACGTTGCCGGAAACACCGAGGCAGCGCTGGAATCAGCCTACCGCTATACCTTCCTGCACTACGGTTTCCACGCTTGGGCCATCTATGTTGTGACAGGTCTTTCGCTGGCCTATTACGCCTACACACGTGACATGCCCCTGACGATCCGTTCAGCTCTGACACCATTGTTTGGTAGCGCTGTAAACGGCATCTTTGGTCACATCGTTGACGTTCTTGGCGTTGTTGCCACCATTCTTGGTGTTGCTGTAACCATCGGTTTTGGTGTGAGCCAATTCATCGACGGTGTTTATGCAATCACTGGCATGGAATGGATGATGGATATGACTGGCGACACACCTGTCCCAGCCAAAGCAGGCCTGATTGCTGGTTTGCTTGTCATCATGATCCTGTCGATCATTTCGGCGGTTTCCGGTGTTGGTCGTGGCGTTAAGTATCTGTCAAACCTGAACTTGGTTTTGTCGATCATCTTGCTGATGACATTTGTGATCTTTGGGTCGTTTGCCTTCGCAATGAACATCTATGTTTCTGCGCTCATCGACTACATCATCAACTTCGCATCACTTAGCTTTGGCCCGTACAACCCGCAATCAGCCGCTGAATTCGCTGCTGCTTTGCCAGAACTTGCCAAACCATTCGCAGCTGAACTGTCAGGCGCACAAGGCGCATGGGGCAGCTACGCAGGCTTTGTTGGTGGTCTAACAGGTGCCGCAGCTGAACTGGATGAGGAAACTCTGAAGGCTGTATATGCTGCTGGTAATGACGGTCGTCAATTCGGCTGGCAGGCTGGTTGGACAACCTTCTACTGGGCTTGGTGGATCGCATTCTCACCATTTGTTGGTCTGTTCCTTGCACGTATCTCCAAGGGTCGTTCTGTTCGTGAATTCATCATCGGTTGCGTCGTTGCACCCGCACTGGTGTGTTTCGCATGGATGACAATTCTGGGCGGTACAGCCATTGATCTGGAACTAACTGGTGGTGCCGAAGGCGCAATCATCGGAGCCTCAAACACTGCAAAGCTCTTTGTGACTTTGAGTGAAATGATCTCCGGCGGTTTCCTGACAGCAATGACCATTATGTGTGTTGTTCTGATCATGACCTTCCTTGTTACCTCGGCTGACTCGGGCATCCTTGTGATGAACACGATCATGTCCGGTGGTGAGCAGGAAACTGGCATCAAACACCGCATCGTTTGGGGTGTTATCCTGACGCTGGTTATCGGTACTTTGCTGCTAGCAGCAGGGGATAATAACCCGATGGATGCGCTGAAAAATGCGATGATCATCGGCGCATTGCCCTTTACCGCAGTGATGGGTCTGATGATGGTTGCCCTTGCCAAAGCGCTCTATCGCGATGGCCAGCGTGACAAGGCGAAAGGCGACTCCTAAGTCGTAACGCCTCCTGCAAATCCTGTTTGCAGCAGCATGAACATAAACGGCGCCGTATCCCGGCGCCGTTTTTTTGTGTCTACAGCTCAGAAGCTCGAGTTCCCCCTAAATTCGCCATCCCCCATTGGCGTGTTGATCGGCAAGCGCGCGCACCTTTTTCAACTCTCTAGGGGGATTTCTCATAAAGATTCCAAACAACCATCCTCAAACCGCCCCAACAACGCCCATACCAAGCGCAATTCAAACAGAGTAAAATATTCGATTGGGGCATTAGCTCTGGGGCGACACATCAATAAAAACAACAACATAAATAGCTCAGCCGTTATGATATATTTCGCCGTATTCACCTTCCAGAATTGAACGAACATTGGCATCACACCGAACTTCAATCTCGGACAGGCACACCTCAGAAAATACCTGAGATCGGGATGGGCCACGCCGTTACGCGCCACATCCTATTCTGGACGTTCCGGGGTTAGGCACTGCCTCCCCGCCGAAACGCCTTAACAATCACATCAAAGAGCTGCGCGAATGCGCTCCGCTTGGTCCTTTAGAACGGCGAAATCTGCCATCGTTCCCGGTGGGCGCATTTTCACCCCCTCAAACCGTGGCAACACATGGTAATGCAGATGAAACACCTCTTGGCCCCCCGCATCCTCGTTGAACTGCTGCACCGTCACCCCATCCGCATCAAAGGCCCGCATCAGCGTATGCCCCATTTTTTGCACCGTCAGCAGACAGGCCGCCAACTGCTCAGCACTGGCATCCAGCATGTTACGCGCAGGGGTTTTCGGGATCACCAAACAATGCCCGTCACTGCGGGGCATAATATCCATAAACACATAGGTGTCATCGTCTTCATACAGCTTTTCACTGGGGATTTCTCCGCGCAAAATCTTGGCGAAAATATTGTCGCTGTCATAGCTCATCTTGTGCTCCCAGATCTCTGCACCAGAATCATTTCCGGCACCTTCGGGCACTAGACTACCCATCCACAGGACGCACTCACAGCCCTAATGCGCATCCTTGGTTGTAAAAAGCAGAGCACCCCAGCAGTGCACAATATTGCGCTGCTGGGGCGTTTAATCATCGCTAAATCAAGACTTAAATCAGGCGTTTACATCCACAACAACCCGACCCTTGACCTGACCCTTTAGAATGTCACGGCCCAGTTGCGGCAAATCAGACAGCACAGCAGGGTTGATCATCGCTTCCAGCTTGTCCATCGGCAGGTCTTTGGCAATGCGCTGCCATGCACGCACACGGTTGTCATAAGGCTGCATCACGGAATCAATCCCCAACAGGTTCACGCCGCGCAACAGAAACGGAATAACCGTCGCTGGCAGGCCCATGCCGCCCGCCAAACCGACTGCGGCAACTGACGCACCATAGTTCATCTGGCCCAGCACACGTGCCAACATCGCACCGCCAACCGCATCCACACAGCCAGCCCAGTTTTCGCTTTCCAGCGGGCGCTTGACTGTTTCGCTCAGCTCTTCACGGGCCACAATCTGCGTCGCCCCCAGTGATTTCAGATAGTCTTCGGTTTCAGGACGCCCCGTCACCCCGGCAACCTCATAGCCAAGGTTCGCCAAAATCGCCGTCGCAACAGAGCCAACACCGCCCGCAGCGCCCGTCACCAGAACCGGACCATTTCCCGGCTTCAATCCGTGATCTTCCAGCGCCATCACAGCCAACATCGCCGTGAAACCCGCCGTGCCCACGGCCATCGCCGCGCGCGTGTCCAACCCGTCCGGCAGCGGCACCAGCCAATCGGCCTTTACGCGCGCCTTTTGGGAATATCCGCCCCAATAGGCCTCACCAACACGCCAACCCGTCAACACAACCTTGTCGCCCGCCTTATAGCGCGCATCACTGCTGTCCTCGACAGTGCCCGCGAAATCAATGCCCGGAATATGGGGGTATTTACGCACCAATCCACCACCGGGACCAACACACAAACCATCCTTGTAGTTGACGGTCGAATACTCAACCGCAACCGTTACGTCGCCCGCGGGCAAATCATCCAAACCGATTTGCTGAACCGCGGCACTCGTCTTGCCGCTTTCTTCGTCTTTGTTAACTACCAGTGCATTAAACATTGTATTGCCTCTCATCTTTCAACGACCAACTTCTTTTGGCCAAAAATATACCGTTGGAGAGTCAAAACGCCTTGGCGCTTCAACGTGGGGCAGAGCCCCTAAATCCAAAACTTCTCTTGCACAGATGCCGCGCGCAAACCTGTCTGCGTTTGCACCTCAAGTGCTGTGCCCGCATCCCAATGGCTTGCCGCCACCATGCCAATCGCAACATTGGTGCCATAATCCGGCGAATAGGCAGCAGAGGTCACCTGACCGACTTTTTGCCCCCCCGCAATTATCGGCCAAGCACGATCACAACCGGGGATATCCCCCTCAATCGCGATAGGTCGGATCATTTGCGCAGCGCCCGCCGCGCGCTCTTCACGCAAGGCACGCCCGCCAAAACACGTATCCAACATCGTATCGGACACATATTTACCCAACCCGCATTCCAACGGAGAATTATCGCGCGTCATGTCATTGCCATAGCTCAGCAATCCGCCCTCAATTCGCTCAATCAAATTGGGACAGCCCGCACGCACCTGCAAATCTTTACCTGCTGCAAATAACGCCTCCCATAACGGCATGCCCAGTTCAGACCCCTCAACATAAATCTCAAAGCCCCCCTGCTTGGAATAGCCAGAGCGCGAGATCATCATATCATGACCTTGCCACTCAAACCGCCCACAGCCAAAGAACCGCAAATCACAAACCGCATCGCCAAAAACCCGCGCCATCAACGCATCAGATTTCGGCCCCTGCACACCCAAGGGCGACACATCAGGCTCACTCACCTCAACATCAAATCCGTTGCACGCAGCCACCGCCAAAACCCATTGCAGAAAATCACTATCGGCAATCGAAATCCAATAGGTGTCATTCCCCGCCTCAATCAATACGGGATCATTCAACATGCCCCCATGCTGATCTACAACCGGCAGATACATCCCCCGATTTGGCGCCAGCTTTGACAGATCACGCGGCGTCAGCAGTTGAACCAACCGACGTGCATCCGGCCCTTTGACCTGCACTTGACGTTCACAAGAGACATCCCAAACCTGAACATGCTGCTTCAGATGGTGATAATCGGATACCACCGTGTCAAACACCGTGGGCAACAACATGTGGTTATAAACGGTATAGCCTTTGACCCCTTGGGCCTCGACCCCATCAGAAAAAGGCGTACGGCGCACTCGGCGCGAAGGAGCGATAACAGCCATAGGAAACTCCAAAAAATCACGGCTGAAACACAAGAGACGGCCCACCAAGGCCATCTCTCATGCTCATTATTGTTGGATCAGCGTGGACCTTTCCAGTCGATCTGACAGATTTCGGCGCTGCGGCCATCAAAATCCCAAACCCGACCAAAGGCCCGAACACGGCCCTTTGTGGCTTTGGCAACGGTGATATCGGGGCCCATCCAATATTCGGTATTGGTCACAACGATATCTTTGCCGTCCTTGCCCTCAACAGGCACAACAGATCCTTGGATCTTTTTGCCAACCATCAGGCGACGCTCATTGCCTTCGGTTTCAAACACGATCGGTGCGCGCTCGGCACCTAGGAATTCGCCAACCAGCATACCAAACAGCCCGGTTGTGCCACGTGCGGCACCGCTGAAAATATTCAGCAATGCGTCATAGGCATCTTCGCTGGAACGCTCATCAATATAGGCCGCTACTTTCCAATTGCCGCGCCCCATGTTGCCGGGAATTTCCAACATCAGCCCGACGTTCAGACCGCTTAGGTCAGTATCGCCATAATGGCCGGAATCAATGCGCACACCTGACCACGCCTGACAATGTCCCTCGGTGGGGGGATGCTGACCCAGCGACACCACGCAGGGGCAGAATACAGTACAGTTACAATTCAGGATCAACTCGCCCTTAATCGCCCAGGGCACAGTGCCCACTTCGCCGTCTAGTGCCATCTGACTCTCTCCTTCAAGATTACAATGAATTCACAAACACCCAACCCGCAGCGCCCAGTAACACCACCCCTAAAGGGCGTGTCAGCCAGCGCCCGATGTCGGGCAACTTCTCTAAAACCATGATCACAGTCGCAAGACCCATAAAGGCGATGTTCATCACCCCGCCGACAAAGGCCAGCAGCATCAAGGCCCAACAACACCCAAGACATACAAGCCCCAACCGCAGCCCATTGCGCCACGCGCCCTCATCCCAATACTGCATGAAAAACACCAAAGGTCTGCGGCATTTGCTCAGACAGGCCTCCTTGGCGTTTGAAAATTGATAGGCGCCGGCAATGGCCAGCAAACCAGCGGATAAAAATCCCGACCGACTGTCCCCAAAACTGCTGATCAGATCCAGCTGAAACAAACCCAGCTGCACCGCTGCGGCAAGCACCGAAAACCCCAGCCAAACCACAAGATACCCGGCAACCAGATGCGCCATCTTGGTCGCCATCTTATCCGCCTGCCCGCTTTGGCTTAGATCGTCATAGGTCGCAATTGCTGGCAAGGCGGTCGGCACCATCATTGCTGCCGACATCAAACCCCACATCAGACAAATGCGCAAAAATCCGGCCGCATCAGGCGTGACCACGCATAGGCTCTGCAAAAAATCCGCACCGTAAACCACACCGGCACGGCGCAGATCGGCGGGCAAGGCCATCAGATACAAAATAGTCCACGCCCCTAGGATCAGCGCAAACAGCAAAAGCCAGTGCACCCCCCTCATGGCATGAATTCGATCTGAAACCATTTTGCACGCTCCCCTTGGCGACTCGCCCGTTCTTCTATTTAATGTCAGACAATTGATGCTACGCAAAGATCAAATGTCTTACAATTGGAAGTGACGTGACGAAAAAACCCGATCTCTCCGCCCAAATCGCCAAAGATATCCGTGATAGCATCCTCTCAGGTGCCCTGATTGTTGACGAGCGTCTCCCCTCCGAGGCAGAGCTGTCAGACCAATTCAACGTCTCTCGCCCCACGGTGCGCGAGGCGCTGAAACGTCTTGCGGCGCAGAACCTTATTCGCACGCAACGCGGTGCCACGGGCGGCGCCTTTGTCAAACGGCTGCGCTATGAGGATGCCTATGCCCATCACATCACCACCTCAACGCTGCTTGTCTCGATGAACGATGTCAGCTTTGAAACCGCCTGCGAGGCCCGCTTCGCGTTAGAGCGTGCCTGCGCGCCGCTCTCTGCCACACGCCGCACGCCAGATCACCTTGCGACCATGCGCGCCGAAATCCACCGCCAACAACAGCCCGGCCTGTCCGATGAGCGGTTCTGCGATTCCGACGTCGCCTTTCACCGCGCCCTGGTGGACGGTGCTGATAACCCCGTGCTGTCCTACCAGCTCGCAGGCGCCGTCGAGGCCATGCAGCCCCTGATGAACATGATCACCTTCACCGCCCGCTCTCGGGAACAGATCATCACCCTGCACACCCGCATCGCGGATGCCCTAGATGCCCATGACGCGGCCCAAGCCGACCACGCCCTGTCTGAGCTGACCGAATACACTCTCCTCCTTGGCAAAGAGGCCATGGCCGAGCGCGCCAAACAAGCATAGGAGCCTGCATGTTCTCTTGGATCAAACAAATCCTGTTTCCCGCAAAACCACACCAAACCTCTGCACCCGTCCCAATGTCAGCACCCGTATCGGCGCCCAAACCGGCCCCAAAAAATGAAATCACACCCGAAATGCGCCGCGCAGCAGATGCCGCTTTGAAACAGGCCTCGGGTGACATGCACGCCACGCTGCTGCCCGCTGTTATCTTCACTATGGATGGCACCGATGCCCCCGATGTTCTGCTTGGCTCCCGCCTTGGCGGACGTCCCGCCCTGCCTCAAAACGACACCCTGCCAATGGATGCATCAGGCAAACCCATGGCCCTGCTTATTCAGCTAAACTTCGCCGAAATGCCCCATTTGTCAGGCTATCCAGAGGTGGGATTACTTCAGGTGTTCATTCAAATGAACGATCTGTTTGGCCAAGCCTTTGAACCGGACGAGGCCCCCGGATTTGCCCTGCGCTATGACCCGGATCCACAGGGTTTTGTCCTTGCGCCGCCGGTGTTTGGGCCATCAGACACCCTGCCACCCGGTCCGCCCTTTGATATGGTGCCCTTTGACTGGGCCGATTGGCATACCACCGGCAAACAGATCACCTTCTCCACCAATGACCTGCCCCCCTCGATGACTGATTACCGCATTGCCAAAATCATTGACGCCCATTGGCGCGCCCTTGATCACACCAAAACAGACGCGCTTAACGATTGGGCCTTTGACGCCCACGCGCCGGGCCATGGTAATCTTGGCGGCTATGCGCGTTATACCCAAGAAGACCCGCGCAACGACCCAAACAACGCCAAATATGATACCTGCCTGCTGTCGCTTGGCTTGGCCGATAATGTGATCATGTGGGGCGATTGCGGGGAAATGTCCTTGCATATTTCCGCCAAAGACCTTGCCGCGCGGCGATTTGACGATGTGCTCTATTATTGGGACTGTTGCTAACATGCTCCAATCAACAAGGCGCGCAAAACTAGCCACCAGACGGCCCCCATACGGCCCCCAAACTAGCAAATCCCGGCAATTTTCTCACCAACCCCGCCTTGCAATCCTGAAGGGGGCGACATATCTATAACATGTCTCTTCGGGGACTATGGGTATAAACGCGCTTGTAATAAGCGGATCGGACCCGGGGGCGGTACCCGGCGACTCCACCAAACATCCCTCATTTGGGGACCATGGGGTCGAAATAGGATCGACGAACGTCTAAAGAGGTTAGCTTTACTTCGGCTGGGTGCCACCGTATCGGCCCATTTTGTACAATTGCAAATGACAATCGTGCTCCAATGGCAGTTGCAGCGTAAGCTGTTACTATACATTGAAACTTAAGCCCTTAGGTTTAGCGACTTAAGGCGGGGTTCGCAGGCACCTGGCAACAGAAGCCTGCACTTAACTCCCCAACAGATACACACAACCCAGCATGGTATTGACACCCGCCATTGCAGCCCTAATACCATTTTGAATGGTTATGAAGGGCTTGCAATCAGGTTGCCTCACCAGCAGCACGCACAGCAGCCTCATTTCTGAAAACGTTAAATATGTTAGAGATTGTTAAATGAAACCCAGCTTCAAATCCCATCTTGCCATCCCCTTTTGTTCAATCTTTTTGGTCTTGGCCGGATGCAATGCTGCGGACTATACCAATGCCCAAAAAGACACGGCAAAAACCGCCACCGCAAAATCTCTGAACGTCAAAAGCGAGGTGGCCCTGCTCACCAAAACATGCCTGACCTTACTCGAAGCAAAATCAACCGGCACGCCGGACTTGGCCCAATATGGTTATTTCAGGTCGGAAGGAGGTCTCAAAAAGACTGGACCAAGAGTAAGCGCTGGAAGCATATTGTACGGGAAAACAAGAGAGTCAGTAAGCATCAAATACTACCCGACCCGCACCGGAAAAGGAAAAAATCGGTGTAGCATTTCTGTTCAGGGCTTAGAGGGAATAGTCTCGGACCATGGCTTAACCAGAAGTGAAAGAACGGTAACGGCTACAGTAATAAAGGCTGCGAAATCTATTGGCTTCAAAGGAAAAGAATTTCGCAATAGAGTTGGAAGAAAGATAGAACAACTGACCAAAGGATCAACCGTCGTCACGGTCAGCGCACGATATTCGATAAGTGGTATAAGAGTAATGGAATTTTCATTTTCTAGCGATCCTTAACGCAAAATGCCTATTTGGTTTACTCTCTCAAATTTGCGATGTTTACCAATCCCCAAAAATGGCGAATATGCATGGAAAATCCAATCCCTTTAGAACGGAGCAGTGAAATATCCCCCTCATTCACCGAAATGTTCCGCGTTTTTGGCCGCATCGGCATATTGTCCTTTGGCGGACCAGCCGCCCAAATCGCCCTCATGCACAAAGAGCTGGTAGACGAGCGTGACTGGCTCACCGAAGACCGCTTCCTAGGCGCGCTATCCTTCTGCATGTTGCTGCCGGGGCCCGAGGCGATGCAGCTTGCCACCTATTCCGGCTGGCGTCTGCGCGGCACTGCGGGCGGGCTGCTGGCGGGCCTGCTTTTTGTCTTGCCCGGTGCGGCCATCATCCTCGCCTTGGCGCTGCTATACATCCAGTTTGGCACATTGCCCCTTGCACAGGCCGCCTTTGTCGGGATCAAGGCAACCGTCGTCCTCATCGTTCTGCAAGCCCTGTGGAAACTCGCCCGTAAAACCCTGACGCGCCCCCTAAACTGGGCGCTGGCATTGATCAGTTTCATCTGCATCTACACCCTAGGCCTGCCCTTCCCGATCATCGTCGCCCTTGCCGGCCTCATTGGCTATCTAACGACCACAAACACAGCACCTACAACAACACCGCCTGCCCTCCACTCCCGGCGCCAAACCACATCCAAAACCCTAAAAACCATCACACTCTGGGCCGCCCTTTGGATCACGCCGATCCTATTGGTCGCCCTGCTGGATCACAGCTTTTACACCACCCTCAGCTTGTTTTTCTCCAAACTCGCGGTCGTCACCTTTGGCGGAGCCTATGCAGTGCTCGCCTATATGACCCAAACCGTGGTTGGCGATTTTGGTTGGCTCACCACTGCTCAAATGATCGACGCGCTGGGCCTTGCAGAAACCACCCCCGGCCCTCTGATCCTTGTGACCGAGTTTGTCGGCCTCCTCGCGGGCCACGCCCAAGGGGGCCTGCCTGTGATGCTGCTGGCTGGTGCGCTCACCCTTTGGTGCACCTTTGTGCCGTGCTTTTTGTGGATATTTGCCGGCGCACCCTATGTCGAATGGCTGCTGGCCCAACCCCGCCTCGCAGGCGCGCTCAAGGCGATCTCGGCAGCCGTTGTCGGTGTCATTCTCAACCTGTCGATCTGGTTTGCGCTGCATGTGTTCTTTGGCAATGTGATCACCACCCGCTTTGGCGCGCTGCCTGTTTGGTCAGAAGTATCTGGCACAGCCCTGATGCTCAGCGTGATTGCCGCCGCGCTGCTCTTTGCATTACGCCTCGGCATGATCCCCACACTAGGGGTGATGGCCGCACTCTCAACGGCAATCGCCCTATAGCAACTCGCATTTGATCAAACCCTGATCAGACCCAGCGCACCTAAAGGCAATCCCGGCTGAGGGCACAATAGCCCCCTAAGGGCAGCACTGCGGACAAACTGACCGTTGGCATCACTCCAGCTCAAGTATAATATGTCAAGAATAGAGCCTTTTTGGGATAGTGACATGGGTACCAAGCACGATCAGTTACTGTCTGAGATGGAAGCTTGTGAAAGGGGTGTTTGGCAAGCACTTGTTCAGGGAGACAAACTTGCAGATGCAGAGGCATTGCACGCAGACTTTCTAGGGGTTTATTCAGATGGGTTCGCTACAAAAACCGATCATGTTCAACAACTTGAAGATGGCCCAACACTTGAGAGCTTTGAACTTTCCGATTGCCGCATTCTATCATTGGGTTACGATTACGTGGTTTTCTCCTATCGAGCCGACTTTCTCAGAAAGAGAAAAAAAATACTCGAAGCAATGTATGTCAGTTCGATCTGGCAACGAACTGACGGAGATTGGAAAAACGTATTTAGCCAAGACACCCCCGCATCACAATGATCAGTAATTTCCTTTGAGGGCAGTAGATCGGGCTCACAGCCGACCGCAAGCAATTCAGACGATGGGCCGCTCGCTCAAGGTTTCGCTGGCACTCAGCATCAATCTCAAATTTCATCACGGGTAGGTGCAAACCGACCTGACATTCAAATTGACACGTAGCTTCAAATCGAGTTGCTTGTCCGCATGCTCACCTACCAACACGTGCCGTTTGACACAGACGTTTCAATCCCCTCCAATATGGGCAAATACAAATGCCTTTTGTTGATCGAGAGACCAGTTGAAGACGCATTTCGACAAGACGTAAGCCGGATGTTGGTCAAGAGCGGGTGTCTTTATGCCATGGCGTGGGGAATGGGCTGCTCTCTTTGGGACGATAGTGTTGACTATGCGAACATTGAAGAATTTAGCAATGGTGTCATTCCTGATGCTCAGTTCGTAGTGACGACATGGCACGAAGAAGACACCCTAGAAGAAATGCTCGAATATGCAAAAATCGTCGCCGTTAACTCCTATGCAAATGAACCGCTACACAACCTTCTAGTTCTCGACTTCATAAAAGAAAATCGGGCCGCGACCATAGAATCTGCCTACAATCAAATAGTGTGAAAACGTTGTTAGGAGAATGGTAAGTTAGGCACCAAACCGACCGCAGGAAATTCACGAGCACGGGTTTTGGAAACGGCTCAAAAACAGCCAAAACACGTATGCAAAACCCATCATCCCCCCAACCTCATCCACAGCTAATACGCAGCCACTACATCACCCCCAAACTTGCAAATCGCTTTAGTCTGACTTTTTGCCCCTCACCGCCTTTTGTTTCGCCACAAATAGATTATGGTGAGGAAAATTCAGACCAAAGGGTGACACATGTCCCGAACCATCGATTACGGAAATCTAATGCATCACGCCATGCGAGGCCTGATCAAAGAGGTTCTGTTGGATGTAAAGGCACATGGCCTCCCCGGTGATCACCACTTCTTTATCACCTTTGACACCAACCACCCCGGCGTTGCGATTGCCGATTGGCTGTCAGATCGCTACCCCGGTGAAATGACCGTGGTGATGCAACATTGGTATGAAAACCTCTCTGTTGATGATGATGGGTTTTCTATCACCCTGAATTTCGGCGACGCCCCGGAGCCACTGCAAATTCCCTATGATGCGATCAAAACCTTTGTTGATCCTTCCGTCGAATTTGGCCTGCGTTTCGAAAGCCCCGATGACGACGAAGACGATGATATCGAGGATGGTGCCGATGCCATCTCCAATCTGGATATCGAAGTCGCCGAAGAGGCCCCCAAAGACGCCGAAGTTGTCAGCCTCGATAGTTTCCGCAAATAAACCCGTTCCCTGCGCCTTCCTAATGACGTGACATCGCTCTGCGCGACACTTCGCTGCGCGTCATTCATGGCTATACGTGTTGAACTTTATCTGTGGTGCGGTAAGTAAGTGCTGACTAATGCGTTTGCGCAAATGCCCAAATCGGGGATTGGCTGAAACGCTGTGCAATGCAGTAACTTGCCGGAGAGTATAATGACCCAGACCCGCCCCCAAACCAGCATCGAGACGCGCACCGAAACCGATAGTTTTGGTCCCCTCGAGGTT
>CAXIAD010000059.1:0-18281 GCA_964021645.1 uncultured Cognatishimia sp.
AACCGACACCGTCGCCTTTGTGTTGCCAAATGCGAATGAGACCCTGTTTACCCTGCTGGGCGGGGCAATTGCGGGGATTGTGAACCCGATCAACCCGCTGCTTGAGCCGGAGCAAATCGCCGCCATCCTGCGTGAAACCGATGCCAAGGTTGTCGTCACGCTGAAATCATTTCCTAAAACCGATGTCGCCCAAAAGGTGGCAGAGGCCGTATGCAGCGCGCCAAGTGTGCAGACCGTTTTGGAGATTGATCTGGTGCGGTATCTTAGCCCGCCCAAAAGCTGGATCGTGCCCTTGATCCGCCCGAAAAACCCTGTCAGCCATTCGGTGCCGGTATTGGATTTTGGCAAGGAGCTGGTCAAGCATAACACCACCTTGGATTTCGCCGATTCTGAAGGGGATCGCGTGGGGGCCTATTTCCACACAGGTGGCACCACGGGCATGCCCAAGGTCGCGCAACACCGCTATTCCGGCATGGTCTATAATGGCTGGATTGGGGATCGGCTGTTGTTTAACGAGACCGATACCATCATGTGCCCGCTGCCGATGTTTCATGTTTTTGCGGTGCATGTGATCTTGATGGCGATGATTGCCTCAGGCGCACATGTGGTGTTTCCGACCCCCGCTGGCTATCGCGGTGAAGGCGTGTTTGACAATTTCTGGAAGTTGATCGAGCGCTGGAAAATCAGTTTTATCATCACCGTGCCCACAGCCGTTTCAGCCCTGATGCAGCGCGAAGTGGATGCTGATATTTCGAGTGTTAAGACAGCGTTTTCTGGCTCTGCTCCGATGCCGATGGAGTTGTTTAAGCGGTTTGAGGCGGTCTCTGGCGTGACTATTGTAGAAGGGTATGGCCTGACCGAGGCGACCTGTCTTGTGTCTTGTAACCCGCCGTTCGGAGAGAAGAAAGTTGGCTCTGTAGGCGTGCCTTTCCCCCATACGGAAGTGCGGATTGTGGGGCCGTCTGATGCGGGGTTGGTTGAATGTCCCAGCGGTGAGGTTGGTGAGATTTGTATATCAAATCCAGGTGTTTATCCCGGCAATACCTATACGGAGGCGGCCAAAAACGAGGATCTGTATTACAAGGATATTTTTCTGCGCACGGGTGATTTGGGCCGTGTGGATGAGGATGGGTATCTGTGGATTACAGGGCGCGCCAAGGATCTGATTATTCGCGGGGGGCACAATATTGACCCCGCCGATATCGAAGAAGCCTTGCAGGCGCATCCGGCAGTGGCAATGGCCGGCGCGATTGGTCAGCCTGATGCCTACGCGGGCGAGGTGCCTTGTGCGTTTGTCGAACTGGTTGCAGGGGCAAGTGTGGAACCTGCGGAGCTGGTTGCCCATTGTAAAGAGCATGTGCATGAACGCGCAGCACACCCCAAGCACATTGAAATTTTGGGCGAGCTGCCAAAAACGGCGGTGGGTAAAGTCTTTAAGCCGGATTTGAGGAAATCAGCGATCACGCGGGTCTATAACGCGGCCCTTGAAGCGGCAGGATTAGATGCGCGGGTGGTGTCGGTGCTGGACGATAAAAAGCGCGGGCTTGTTGCGCAAATCGCCGAGGGAAGCAGTGCGAGTGATGATGAAATCTCTGCTGTGTTGAATGAATTTGTGTTGCGCTGGGAACGCTGTCCTGAAGCCGCATGAGATGAGGTAGCCGATTGAGGTAATCAGATTGTGCGCCTTCGGCGCGCTTGATGATTTGCGCCGCGCTGTCGCGCGTCGCGATGCCTCCGGCGGGGATATTTTTGCCCAAGAGAAGCAAGGCCAGAAAGATGGCGGAGAGATTTTCCGCCATGGTGGGAAATGTGTCGGGCTGGAATTGAGCAACCAATTTTGCAGAGATTTTCGGAGTGGGTAGCATGGCATTTATATTGGCAATTGATCAGGGCACGACCTCCACCAGGGCGATATTGTTTGATGGGGATATGCACATAATTGCCACCGCTCAGGAGGAATTTGCGCAGCATTTTCCGGCCTCTGGCTGGGTAGAACATGACCCGATGGATTTGTGGAACACAACCCTGTCTACCTGTCGCGGTGTCTTGGCCAAGGCCGGGATTACGGCGCAAGATGTCTCGGCGATTGGCATTACCAACCAACGCGAGACAACGCTGATTTGGGATCGCCAAACCGGGGAGCCGGTGCATAACGCTATTGTTTGGCAGGACCGGCGTACCGCCGACATGTGCGGTATTTTGAGGGCTGAGGGGCAGGAAGGGGCGGTGACGGCTGTTACGGGTTTGTTGCTGGATCCCTATTTTAGCGGCAGCAAAATCAAATGGATTTTGGATCACACTGAGGGTTTGCATGCCCGTGCGCGTCTGGGTCAATTGGCCTTTGGGACGGTCGATAGTTGGCTGATTTGGCAGCTGACAGGCGGCGCGCGCCATGTCACTGACGCCACAAATGCCGCACGCACCATGCTGTATGACATCCATCAGGGCTCATGGAGCCGCGAGATGTGTGACTTGCTGGATGTGCCTATGGCGATGCTGCCTGAGGTGATGGATTGTGCAGCAGATTTTGGCGTGACCGATGCGGATGTGTTCGGTGCCGAGGTGGCGATCCTTGGCGTGGCGGGGGATCAGCAGGCGGCGCTAATTGGGCAGGCGTGTTTTGCGCCCGGCATGATGAAATCCACCTATGGCACGGGTTGTTTTGCGCTGCTCAACACGGGGGACACGGCGATTACCAGCCAAAACCGCCTGTTAACCACCATTGCCTATCAGTTGGACGGTGTGCCCACATATGCCTTGGAAGGCGCGATTTTCATGGCTGGTGCGGTGGTGCAATGGTTGCGTGATGGGCTGGGAATTATTGAGGGAGCGGCACAAACGCAGGCTCTTGCCGAAACCGCCGATAGGGCGCAGGATTTGATCCTTGTGCCTGCTTTTACCGGGCTTGGCGCGCCCTATTGGGCCCCTGATTGCCGGGGGGCGATTTTTGGGCTGACTCGCAATTCAGGCCCTGCGGAATTTGCCCGCGCTGCCTTGGAAAGTGTCGGGTTCCAAACCCGTGATTTGCTAGAGGCGATGCAGGCCGACATGGGCACATTGCCTGATACACAGGTTCTGCGGGTTGATGGCGGCATGAGCGGTTCTGACTGGACGATGCAATTTTTGGCAGACATCATCGGCGCGCCCGTTGATCGCCCGAAGGTGTTGGAAAGCACGGCAACGGGGGCGGCGTGGCTGGCTGGCATGCGGGCGGGCGTTTATCCTGATATTGCCACCTTTGCCGAGACATGGGCCTGCGAGCGCCGGTTTGAGGCACAGATGCAGCCCCCGTTCCGTGAGGATAAATACGCCGCCTGGCAAAAGGCTGTGCAAGCGGCCCTGTCGGTTTAACCCGCTAAACTCCGCTGGACGCGGGGGGCCTTTGCTCGCATAACCATCACACCTCTGAAAAGGATATCAAATGGCACAGGCCTGCGCGCTTTGTGGGGCTGAAACCGCCCTGAATGATCACACGTTAGCCCCGAAACGCGATGTTATCGCGCTTTGTGCGACCTGTTTGCCCGCGGCAGAGGGGGCCATCACCGACGCACCCCATTGGCAGTGCCTGCATGAGGCGATCTGGTCAACCGAGGCAGGCGTGCAGGTATTGGCCTACCGCTTGCTGCGCGCAATGCCCGAGGCCCCATGGGCGCGCGATCTGTTGGAAATTGCCTATCTAGAGCCTGACACCCTGGAGTGGGCAGAGGCGGGCATCGTGCATGAATTGGATGTCATCCACAAAGACAGCAATGGCACGGTTTTGAGCGTCGGCGACACCGTGGTTCTGGTCAAGGATTTGCCCGTCAAAGGCGGCGGATTTACAGCAAAACGCGGGACATCTGTTCGCGGAATTTCATTGGTTATGGACAACCCCGAACATATCGAGGGCCGGGTTGAAGGGCAGCGCATTGTGATCTTGACCAAGTTTGTCAAAAAGAGCTGAAAATTGGCTTAACCGGAGTGCCGTGTTAACCAGTTTTTCGGGCGGATTTGGTGAAATGTACATTTCAGCGCCTGAAATTGGCAATTCGTCCCTTTCGCCAAAAATGAAGGCGGCGCGCGTTGGGGCGTACCGCGCGCAACGCCCCTGTATTTGGTGTCAACATGTTGCGTTATAATGGTTTTGTACGTTCCGCTGCGGGCAGGATTCGCGGCAATGTCGTGGGTTAATGCCGCGTACGTTGGCTATTTGGCCTCGCGGGTATCCATCCAGATGGTGATGGGGCCATCGTTGATTAACGAAACCTTCATATCTGCACCAAATCGGCCCATTTCTACCGGGACGTCGCAGGATTGTAGTTGGGCGGCGAAATACTCATAGAAATGGTTGCCCTCATCTGCGCCGCAAGCCGTTGAAAAGCCGGGTCTATTTCCGCTGCGCGTGTCTGCGGCAAGGGTGAACTGGCTCACCACAAGGGCGGCCCCTCCGATATCTTTGACAGATTTATTCATCTTGCCAACGTGGTCAGAGAATATGCGTAACTTACTGATTTTACTTGCTAGTTTATCGGCGTCTGCCTCTGTATCACCCTGCATTGCACAGATCAGAATCAGCAAGCCGTGTGAAATTTCACCTGTGGTTTCGCCATCTACTTTGACAGCCGCCTCGCTGACACGCTGGATCAGGGCTCTCATGATAACTCCTTGATATTAGGCGGGTTTGCCCCCACGCGTGCCACGGAAATTGTGGCGGCCTTTACGGCGAATTCTAGGGCGGCCTGCAATATTGGCGCGCTGCACAGGGCCAGTTTACGCGGCTCCAGAACATCATATTTCGCTAAATGGGCCAGAAACGCTGCGTTAAATGTGTCGCCCGCCCCGACCGTATCGACGACCGTGGTTTTGGGGGCATGGGCGTGGAATTTCCCGTGCCGTGAATACATGGTTGCGCCCTGTGCGCCGTGAGTATGCAGCACAATTGCGGCGCGGTTACACAACAGGGCCTCGGCGGTATCTTCTTGAAACCATTCAATATCTTCATCAGACAGTTTGATGATATCGGCCATTGCCATCATTCGGCGCAGCCGCTCTCGATAGGCGGATTCGTCACTGACAAAGCTTGGGCGGATGTTTGGATCTAACAGGGTGATGCAATGTGCTGGTGCGCTGCTCATCACGGCCTCAAACACCCCAGCGGCAGGTTTTCGGATCAGGCTAATTCCGCCAAAAACCAAGGCAGTGACACCCTGTAATGGGGGCATATGGATATGTGTCATAAGCCGGGCTGCGCTGTTTTCATCAAAGAAATCAAAGGATTGCGTTTCACCTTTTGGCGCGATGAAGGCAAGTGTACTTGGCGCGTCAAGCGTTGGGCAAAGGGTGTCTGCCACCCCTTCGGCCTGTAAGGCCTGGCGTAGAAAGCGGCCAAACTGATCTGAGGAAAGCGCGGCGAATACCCCGCTGCTGATCCCCAATCGCGCCAGCGCAATCGCCGAATTCACCGCCGCCCCACCAGTAACAGGGACAAAGGTTTTCGCTCCGTTTTCAAGCTGCGCTGGCATCATGTCGACCACCGCCTCTCCACAACATAAAATCACGGGGTTAGCCCGCGATTTGACCTGTGATCAAGATGATAGTGCTTTGATATCAAAAGATTACTCTTTCCATTCGACATATTCATTCAAGCCTGCACGCGCGGTGCGAAAACTATTGGCGGGGTGATCTTGGTCGGTGTAGCCAAAGGAAACTGCGGCAAGCACACGACGGTCCTCAGGGATGCCAAAATGGCCGCGAACCACATCTGAATAATAGGCGATTGCAGCCTGCGGAATCGTCGCGATGCCCTGCGCCTGTGCGGATAGGCAAAACGCCGTAATGTAGCCACCACAATCGAGTGCGCCGTAGGCACCAAGCTCTGTCGCGGTGGTGATCAGGGCAACGTGGGGCGCGCCGAAAAAGCGATAGTTTTCAGTCATTTGTCGTGCGGTGGCAGCACGATCCGACTTTGGAATGCCCAATGCCTCATAAAGCTGAAACCCGCAGGTGCGCCGCCGTGCCTGATGGGCACCGCTATAGCGCTCTGGAAAGGGGAAATCCGGGGAGGGGGCATGTGTTTCTGTGGCTTGCAGCATTGCTGCGCGAAACGCATCTGTTTTGGCACCAGAGGTCACGATCACCTGCCACGGCTGAGCATTGCACCAAGAGGGCACTTGGCCTGCATCCATCAGGATTTGTTCAATTATTTCCCTGTCGACGGGGGTGTCTTTGAAGCTGCGGCAAGAATGGCGCGCGCCCAAAAGCGATTGTAATGCTGCATGATCTGTCATGATGTGCCTTATTGGTTTTGGGCGATAATATAGCCGACGATGCCCGCGGCAATGGCCCCCAGTGTGACGGCAAATGCGATTTTCCAAGCGGACCAAGGACGTTCTCCCTGCACCCGCCCAGAACGCCCGTTCACCACGAAGCGATAGGTTTTGCCCCGGTATTTATAGGCCGCAAGCCATACGGGCAGCAGGATGTGTTTGAAGGTGACGTCCGACAGCGAGGTATCAACATCATGCACGCGCTGGCGATCGCCGCCAATGTCGAATTTGACATCCCTTAGGATCACGCGGTCCATGTGTTGGCGGGCCTCGCCAAAGCCTTCTTCGAGTTGAACGGCGTATCCTTCGGCGCGAAATCCTGCAAGAAATTCAGGGCGATAGGGTTCAAGCGCACTTAGATCCCATGGCTCTAACGCGTCGGTAAAACGCTTGGGCAGGCTGCGCGAGGCAAGCACCAAAACATCGTCAAAGAACCGTGCAACCCGCCCTGAAGCATTGCGCCAGCGGATTTTTTGCACCTGCTCCTGAACCCGTTTTCCGTCACGCGTTACGGTGCGCGTTTCATAGTAGACGGTGCCGCGCTCGCCGGAATAGCGTGATTTGGTATCAGCGTCGAATGTCCAATAGGGGACGTATATCCCCTCCATCCGGCGACCCTTGCGGGCGTATTCCTGTAGGCCATTGGGCGCGAACCACAGCTTGCCCAACCAGTCGGTCATGGCCTTGCGGGCCGCTGCTTCCTCTAATCCAAAGGGGAGTACAGCGCGGGGCTTGATGTGGCGGTGAACGCCTGTATCGGCAACAACGGGCGTGGCGCAAAACGGGCATTCGGTGGCATGGGTTTCGCCCGTAAATTCAACTTGTGCTGCGCAATTCGGGCAACTGGTGACGCGGGTTTCTTCGATGTCATGATCAGGTAGTTGGTTTTGGATCGCATTGCTGAAATCCAGCTCTTTGATTGAGCCTTTCCAAGGGCCTGCGGCCTCCAGCGATGACTGGTGTCCACAATGGGTGCACATCAATTCGCCCTCTGTCGGAGAAAACCGGTAATCCGCGCCACATTGGGCACATGGAAAGCGGTGGGTTGTCTCTGGATTGGGGGGCGCGGGGGGGAATGACATTTGGGTCCAGACTACAGGTATTTATGAAAGATGCGCGGCACCATGATGCGTAATGCGTTGTCTTTTAACATAAAATGACGCCACAGGTGAAAAATCACATGCAGCACAATCAAAACGATCAGCCCGTTAAATACGATCTCATGCACGTCTTGTAACAGCTCGTGGAGGGCCTTGGTACCAAAGGCCGGATTGATCTGTAACCAGCCAAAGGCGCGGATGGCAAAGGGGGCGGCAAGCCCTGCAAAAGCACCGGTGGCAACCATTATGGGCAGGCCGTATTGCAGTGCCTTGTGGTTCAACATGTGAAAGCGTTTTGCCCATGCCGGGAGTTTGGGGCCAGCGCGTCCAGCAAGCCCTTTGAACAGGTACATGCCCAACCAAAGCGCGACAACCAAGGCCAAGAGCATGCCCACGCCCGCATGGGTCGACAATGCGCCGCCCGGATCACTACGATTTTCGTCGGGCTCAATCAGAAAGAAATAAAGGATCAGGGCGAAGCTTAGCCAATGCAGGCATTTCAGGAGGGTGCGACGTGTCATATGGGACGGTCCATTTGGGGGCCATTTGGGCGGAAAGTGTAACGATTATGCGCCGGGGGGAGGCGGTGGTAAAACGGTAAAGAGCTGCGCGAGTTCGGCAACATCCTCGGCGTGTTTCCAACCGTCTTGTCCTGCGGTCCAGACAAAAGTTTCGCGGCTCAATTCTCCGGTGGTGGTCATGCGGCCCAAGGCGGCCTTGGAGAAGGGCCCCTTTGTGGCACCGTTTTCGGCGATATGCCAAACGTGTTCAACCGGAGGGGGCGGTGGTGGGGCCGGGGTTGCTGCTTGTTGGGGGGCAAGTGAGGCAGGGGCGGCGCCCCATGGGCCAGCCTGTGCCATTTGTTGCGCCATCGCCATGCCCATTCCCATGCCTAATCCAGCGCCCATTTGGCTACCGGGGGTTTGGGCGGCTGTAGTCATTGCCTCGGCAGCAGAATATTGCGTGTAACGGCCCAAATCGCCGACGATGCCCATGCTGGTGCGTTTATCCATGGCAGCCTCGACCGCGGGGGGCAAAGAGATGTTTTCGATATATAGCTCGGGGATAGAGAGGCCGTATTCAGACAGGGTGCTGGAAATCTCTGCCGAAACCAATTTGCCCAAATCGGCTGTATTGGCGGCCATGTCCAGAACCGGAATGCCCGAGCTGGCGATAACGCGGGAAAATTCCTGCACAATGATATTGCGAATCTGGAAGGAGATTTCATCCATCGTGAATTCGCCATCGGTGCCGACGATTTCGGTCAAAAAGCGGGCAGAATCGGTGACGCGTACCGAATAGGTGCCGTAAGCACGCAGGCGCACGGGGCCGAACTCAGGGTCTCGCGCCATAATTGGATTTTTGGTTCCCCATTTCAGGTCGTTGAAGCGGGTGGTGTTGACGAAGTAAATCTCGGACTTAAAGGGGCTTTTGAAGCCGTGATCCCAATGGTTCAGGGTGGTCATCACCGGCATGTTGTTGGTTTCAAGCATATAAAGCCCGGGCGTAAACACATCGGCCAGCTGGCCTTCGTGGATGAACACAGCGGTTTGACCCTCGCGGACGGTCAGTTTGGCACCGTATTTGATCTCATGGCCTTCGCGCTCAAAGCGGTTGACCATGGTGTCGCGTGTGTCATCGACCCAATGGATGACGTCGATAAATTCTCCGGTCAGAAAATCGAAAATACCCATCTTGGGCTCCTTTGTTATTGGCGTGGGCCCATGGCTTCGCGGGCGAGAACATGTAGGATCGGGCGGGCCCAATCGGCGGTGACACCTGTAGGCAGGCGCGGGTCATATAACATCTTTAGCAGCTTTTCGTCATGGCTTGTGAGCAGGGCAAATTCGCCATCATCGTTAAAGATTGAGGGGCGCGCGCGTGGGCTGTCGTTTGAGAGGCCAAGGCCTTGGGCGATCTCTTCGTGAAAGCAGGCCTTGCGCAGTAAATCCGGGTGTTCGGCACGCACAATGGCAACAGCACGGTTATAGGTTTGGGGCGCGTTCACATCGGGCTGTGAGATCACCAGGCATTGAAGCGTGCGGTCAAGGTTGCGCACCACATTCAACGAACCGTTGTCGATGGAGGGCAGGACCGCCTTGATGCGGGGGAGGGCAGCGGCTCTTTCATCCTCAGACAGGATCATTACGTGGAAATTGCCGCGCGTGGAGACGACATTGATGGCGTGATTGGTGAGCCGCGAAAGGCGTGCTGCATAGGCGGTGATCGTCGCGCGGTCGATCTTTTGCTGGGCCGGGGTGACAGAGGCCCCAAATTTGATCTGAATGCGAACCGGTTTTTTCCAACGGTGCAGGGTATTTGCTGCGCCACTGCCCGACGTTAGGGTGTCGGCATTGGCGTATTCATGGAAAAAGGCGATTTTCTCAAAGTTGCGCGCCAGAGTATCGGCATCATATGGGGTGTCTTGTCCACCGCCATCCGTGCGCAGCAACCCTTGGGCGCGCTGATCGTGTTCCAAACGGGTATAGTATCGTTTGATCCCCACACTTAGCGCCGACGGGGCAGCGGGGGCGGGGGTAGCAATGGGCGCGGGTTTGGAAATTTGGTCACCAGGAAACTGGCAAGCGGTCAATAAGACCACCGCCGCCACTCCCAGATATCCAATCCCGCGCCCCAAGTGATTACTCTGCGGTGGCTGTGGCGACGGTATCGCCAAGGCCGGTTTTGGTGGCCTTTGCAGCGGAAAGCGTGTCGCGCAACTCGGTTTCCATTTTCTTGAGCTCCAGCTCGGCTGCGGCACGGTTTGCTTTACCTTCGTCCGCGATTTGCAGGCTTTCCTCGATGGTGCCAATAAGGTCTGCGTTTGCCTGTTTAACGGCCTCGATGTCAAAGACACCGCGCTCCATTTCCTGGCGGATGATCTTGTTGGAATCGCGCAGGTTCTTGGCGTTTGAGGTCAGCAGAGAGTTGGTCAGGTCATTGGCATCGCGCACGGCAATCGCCGCTTCGGCAGAGCGTTGAATGGTCACGGCCTGAGCGAGTTGGGTTTCCCAAAGTGGCACGGTGTTAACCAAAGTTGAATTGATCTTGGTGACCAGTGATTTGTCGTTTTCCTGAACCAAGCGGATCGAGGGCAGCGATTGCATGGTGACCTGACGGGTCAGTTTCAGGTCATGCACACGGCGTTCCAGATCATCACGTGCAGAGCGCAGATCGCGCAGCTCTTGGGCCTCCATGACTTGTTCATTCTCGGCTGCGGCTTTGACGGCGGCCTCTTTGGCGGGAATGTCATTGGCGTCTAGGTCGTCGATCTTGGCCTGACCCGCAGAGATATAGAGGGCGAGTTCGTCGTAGAAATTCAGCGTACGATCATAGAGCATGTCAAGGGATTTGATATCCTTGAGCAGCTGGTGCTCGTGACCAAGAAGATCCTCTGTGACCTTGTCGATCTGGCTTTGGACTGTTTCAAACTGGGCGGTGAATTGCGCGATGGGCGTGGCCTTGCCCAGCAGTTTTTCCCACCAGCTGCGTTTGCGGTTCAGGTCTAGTTCGGAGCCGGAAAAGCCGCGAATGGTTGAGACGATTTCGCGCAGGCTGTTGCCCGCTGGCCCCACGTCTTTGTTGCGCACGTCACTTAGCATCGCTTGCGAAATTTCCTGAAGCTCTGCCTGAGCGCCGGAGCCGAAAGACACAATCGAGTTGGTGTCAGACATGTCCAATTCGGCCATGCGTTTGGTGATTTCTGCACCCAGTGGCTTGTCGGCATCTTTCAATGGCACAATGGCCAAGGCATTTGTTGGCTCTGGCAGCACAACCGCGCTTACCATTTCTACTTCGGCCAGCGTTGCCGCTGCCTTTTGACGTACAGTGTCAGACATATGACTCCCCCTCGGTGTCGTGTTTATTTATTATGTCGCGAGGTATTCTCGCGGTGCAGTCTTTCGCGCAGCACTTCGATTTCGACAGTTAGATCACTGGCGTCATCAAGCAAGAGCGATTGGGTGCGACTGGCGAAGTTTTGCTCAAGATCATCCAGAAGCGTTTCGAAATCCGTGCGGGCCGCGAGGTTGCTATCGTGATCCCGGCCCCGCGCATAAAGGTCGGCAAACTTGATTGTCGCATCGCGTGCGCCCAATAGGTAGACAGACAGGTATTTGCGCGCAGCGGTTAGATCGCGCGGGTCGTTTTCAACGGTGCGAAACAAATCCCGCGCGGTGGTCTGAAAATCAGCGACCCTGCGTTCTAGCTGGCGATCTCCGGCACGTTTGATGGCGTCACTCATCGCTGAGAGGTGCTTTTCAGCCTCATCAACAGCACGCGCCACGCGGTCGGTTTGGAACAGATCGGTATCGTCCATGCCCTTGCTGCTCATGGGGTCGAGGCCAAAGGCCATGACATGTAATGCAGCGCCCACAATGGCATAGATCACGGGGGCAATGATGCCTGCCGTTGAGGCAAAGGACGCAAGCGCAAGGGCTGCTCCCATAACAACTGCGCCCGCAAGTTTGCGTGGAAATGCGGGGCGGCGGGCAACGGTGCGTGCTTCATAAGCCTCTTGAGCGATCAACCCTTCGCGGGTGAGCCACGCAGCAAGCAGGAACAGACCCAGCGCGGCAAGTGTAAGGGCCATGTTGACGGGGCCGTCACCAAAGGCGTGCCAGATCAAGGGCAGCGGGGCGACGAATAGGATATTGATGCGGCCGCCGATTTTGCTGCGTTTGGCCCCCTGAAATGCACCCTTGGAAGAAGTGCGGGGTCCTGAGGCACCGGATGCAGTTTCACCGGTTTTGGTTGGCTGTTTGGAGGGGCTGAAATCGCCACCATATCGTTGTGCCATTACGCTATCCCCCTCATACGCCACCTGTGATCGCAACATAGGCGATCAATATGACAAGTAGGACAAAAGCGAGCTTTTGTAATCCCGTTGCGGACATCAGGTTCCCCATCCCAGCTAAGTCTGACTGAAACTTAGTGATGTTTAGCCAGTCTTGCTAGGGGGAAGATCGGGGCAGTTGCGTCAGTGAGGGCTTTGCGCTGTGCGCTCTGCCTTGAGTTTGCGCGTGTAGCCCGATTGCAGGATTTCAACGGCGAACAGCACAATAACGCTGAAGTAGAAGGTGGTCTTGGACATCGGGATCACCTCATGGCCAAAGAATTTCAGCGTCAGACTGTCGTCATGCATCGCATGTGCTGCTGCTGGGCCGGCCTCCCCTAGCAGGACCACACCAACGATGAGCAGGATGAAAAGGCCAAGCACCTCATACATCCGGTTTTTCTCCAAGAACCGCGTAACACCATCGGCAAGCACCAGCATTGCCAACCCTGAAATCAGGATTGCCGCGGCTAGAATTGGGAAGACATCGGTGATCGCAAGAGCGGATAGCACTGAATCAAAAGAGAAAATCAGGTTCATCAGCACGATAAGTGTCACCACCTGAGCCGCCGATCTGCCGCCCTTGTGATTCACATCCGTCGCCAGATTTTCAATCGACAGCATATGCGAAATCTCTTTAACGGCAGTGTAAATGATGAACACCCCCCCGATGATAAACACGCAGGTTGCGAAATTAACGCCGCCTTCGATCAGACCCGGAGAGTTGAATATCCAGAAGGGTTCGGCCATGGCGTCGATCAACCGGATCATGACAAACAGCAAAACAACCCGCAACGCGACCGCGATGATGATGCCCCAGAACCGAACGGATTTTTGGTTTTCTTTTGGCGCGCGTTGGGATTCGATCGAGATATACAAAAGGTTGTCAAACCCCAGTACTGCCTGCAAAAAACACAACATCAATAGGTTGCCGAGGTTTTCAAATGTCAGAAGGTCAGCCATGGCGCGGTCCTCGTCTGGAAATGGATCTGGAAATTTCTGTTCGCAGCTTGATTAGCGAAGATATAGCAAAATAAAAGGGGAAATTATGTGAAAGATCCCCTCTTATGCCGTGTGAATTAACGCTTGGGGTTGCGGGTGCGTTTGGGTTTTGGGCGTGCCTCCGGGGGTTTTGCCCCATCAAGGCCCAGCTGATCGCGCACGATGCGGCGGCGGATTTCTTCGGTTTTGCCGGGCTTTAGATCGCCAAGTTGAAACGGACCATAGGAAATCCGGATCAAACGGTTCACGGTTAAATCAACGGCCTCCATCGCGCGGCGGATCTCACGGTTTTTGCCTTCGCTTAGGCTGACGGTGATCCAGGCGTTGGCCCCTTGTTGGCGATCAAGGCTGACGACCATTGGTTGGAAACGCTCGCCTTCGACGGTGATGCCGCGACGCAAAGGCTCGAACGTGGTTTCGTTCGGGCGCCCGTTGACGCGCACACGGTATTTGCGGGTCCAGCCGGTGGAGGGCAATTCTAGCTTGCGTTTGACATCGCCATCGTTGGTTAGCAGCAATAGCCCTTCGGAGTTGATGTCAAGACGCCCGACCGACACCACCCGAGGCATATCTTCGGGCAGATTATCAAAGATCGTGGTGCGGTCTTTTTCATCTTTGTGCGATGTCACCAGCCCAAGGGGTTTGTGATAGAGCCACAGGCGCTCCGGTTCTTTTTCTGCGATGGGTTTCCCATCCACCAGAATGCGGTCGCTTTCGGTGACGTTCAGGGCAGGGGAGGTCAGTATTTTGCCATTCACGCTAACGCGGCCTGATTGGATAATACGCTCGGCATCCCGACGAGATGCGATTCCAGCGCGGGCGAGTACCTTTGCGATCCGGTCGCCTTTGGGCTTTTCTTCGGTCATACTGCGCCTCCATTGCGTTTATTAGGGTGTAGCCGATCACGACACGCAGGCCAAACGCATTCCCCGCGATCACAATCGGTGTCATTGATATCATTCTAGCGGCGGATCAATCGAAAACCAAAACGCAACCGTCGCGCTTTAGCGGGGTTTGGGGGATTGCGAAAGAGCCATTCATCGGGCAGATCAATTAGATGACCTTTAATAGCCATATGGATAAGGCCCTAGAAGAGGCCCAGGGTGCTGCAATGCGGGGCGAAGTTCCGGTGGGGGCCGTGTTAATCGGGCCGGATGGTCAGGTGTTGGCGCGGGCGGGCAATAAAACGCGCGAATTGAATGATCCCACGGCGCATGCCGAAATTCTGGTGATACGGCAGGCCTGTGCAGCGTTAAAAACAGAAAGGCTGCCGGGGTGCGATTTGTATGTCACGCTAGAGCCGTGCCCGATGTGCGCCAGCGCGATATCGCAGGCACGCATTGCGCGGCTGTATTACGGGGCCAATGATCCGAAATCCGGCGGGGTGGCGCAGGGGCCGTGTGTGCTGTCGCATCCACAAAGCCATCACCGCCCGGAAATATACGATGGGATAGCTGCCAGCGAGAGCGAGGCGTTGCTGCGGTCGTTTTTCAAGGATCGCAGAGAGTAGGCGCGGCCTTGCATCCCGAGATATCGGGGGAACTGCCTCATATTTTTCGCTTAAACAGGGCATGGGCAATTGCCGGATGCTTGCACCCTTTGCCCAGCAAGGCTAAAGGCTGTTTCCAAGTTGCAACTGGAGTTTTCGCATGTCGATTGACAAGGACACCGCCGCGCGCGTGGCCAAGCTTGCGCGTATCAAGGTCGAAGAAGACGCGCTGCCGGCGCTGGCGCATGAATTCAACACGATTTTGGGGTTCATTGAACAACTGAACGAAGTTGATGTTGAGGGCGTTGAGCCTATGACCTCTGTCACGCCTCAGCGGTTGAAACGCCGCGTGGATGTCGTGAACGATGGCGGACAGCAAGACAAAGTGCTGGCAAATGCGCCCGATGCGCGCGAGGGCTTTTTTGCGGTTCCGAAGGTGGTGGAATAATGGCTGATCTGAATACACTGACACTGGCGGATGCGCGCGACAAATTGCGTGCGGGGGATGTGACCTCGGTTGAGTTGACACAGGCCTGCCTGCAAGCCGCCGACGCAAGTGGCGCGTTAAACGCATTTGTTCACCACACGCCGGAGATCGCGTTGGCACAAGCCAAGGCCGCAGATGCGCGCATTGCTGAGGGCAACGCCCCTGCGATGTGTGGTCTGCCAATCGGCATCAAAGATTTGTTCTGCACCAAGGGCGTGGATACACAGGCGGGTTCCGCCATTCTGAAAGGGTTCAAGCCCGAGTACGAATCAACCGTGACCGACAACCTATTTGGCGCAGGCGCTGTTATGTTGGGTAAGCTCAACATGGATGAGTTCGCCATGGGCAGCTCTAACGAGACCTCGACATATGGCAATGCGATCAACCCTTGGCGTCGGAATAACGATACAACACCTCTGACTCCGGGTGGTTCTTCTGGCGGGTCTGCTGCTGCGGTGGCTGCTGATCTATGTTTGGCAGCGACGGGCACTGATACGGGTGGCTCTATCCGTCAACCCTGTGCCTTTACGGGTACTGTGGGCATTCGTCCGACATATGGTCGTGTGTCACGTTGGGGCGTTGTTGCCTTTGCCAGTTCGCTGGATCAAGCGGGCCCGATGACCAAAACCGTGCGCGATTCCGCGATCATGCTAGAGGCGATGGCCGGACATGATGTCAAGGATAGCACCTCTGCTGATCTGGCAGTGCCGAATTTTGAGGCGATGCTGACAGGCGACATCAAGGGCAAGAAAATCGGTATTCCAAAAGAATACCACATGGACGGCATGCCAGCCGACATCGAAACATTGTGGGCCGATGGGCGCGAAATGCTGCGGTCTGCGGGGGCCGAGATCGTTGATATCAGCCTGCCACATACCAAATACGCGCTGCCAGCCTATTATGTGATCGCCCCCGCCGAGGCGTCGTCAAATCTGGCGCGCTATGACGGTGTGCGTTACGGCCACCGCGCCACGCTTGAGGCGGGTGACGGGATTACCGAAATGTACGAAAAGACCCGCGCCCAAGGGTTCGGAGCTGAGGTCCAGCGCCGGGTCATGGTTGGCACCTATGTACTGTCTGCTGGGTTTTATGACGCCTATTACAACCGCGCGCGGCGTGTGCGCACGTTGATCAAAAAGGATTTTGAGGACGTGTTTGCAGCAGGTGTGGATGCAATTTTGACACCGGCAACACCCTCTGCGGCCTTTGGTTTGGGTGAAATGAACGACGCTGATCCGGTGAAAATGTATCTGAACGATGTGTTTACGATCACGGTTAACCTTGCCGGGTTGCCGGGGGTGTCTGTGCCCACAGGTCTGGACAGTCAGGGTTTGCCATTAGGCTTGCAGTTGATTGGCCGTCCTTGGGAAGAGGGTGATCTGCTGAACACCGCCTATGCGTTGGAAAGCGCTGCTGGATTTGTAGCCAAACCGGGAAAATGGTGGTAATTCTGCCCAGAAGACTGAGCAGAACAAAAAGCAGAGCAGATAAATGCGTATATTGATGGCAAGCGTCGCATTGGCGGCAGTGGCGGCATGTTCCCCCCAGATTCCAGAAAGTGGTGTCGGGGTGGGATTTGACAATGCGGTCAACGACCCTCAGGCGCGTGCGCGTCGTGAAGCGGCGTTGAACGGTACGCCGTTGCCAGCAGCGCAGGCGGTTTCCGAGGAAACGCTTTCGGCGTTGGATGCGACAGCCCCCACGCCCCCAGTTACGGGCCAGCCTGCAACCACAACCACTGCGATCGCGTCCACGGTGCCGCTAAAGGATGGGAATGTCGTACAGGCAAGCCCGAACAATCCGGCCCCGCAGCTTGTCGATAATCCGGGCATTTCGGATGAAAACAACTTTGCCGCCGTTGAGGGCCGTCGCGATATCGAAAGTGATGCGGCACGACTTGAGGCGAACCGCCAGCAATATACAGTGATCGAGCCAACTGCCTTGCCCAAGCGAACCAGTGCTGGCGGTCCAAATATTGTTAGCTATGCCATACAGTCAAATAACCCGGTGGGCGTGAAGCTTTATACCAGAATTGGCCTTAAGACCAAGGCGCGCCATGAGCGTAATTGCGCAAAATACCCGTCGGCGGATCAGGCGCAGGCAGCGTTCCTGGCCAAGGGTGGTCCACAGCGCGATCGTATGGGGCTGGACCCTGATGGCGACGGGTTTGCCTGCACATGGGACCCAACACCGTTTCGCAGCTCTGTAGGGGGCTGAAATGGGGTTTATCCACCCTGATGCACAATGGGTGGCCTCTCCGAATGCCAGCACGCGCCGTAATGGGGCGTCGCCTGACATCATCCTGCTGCATTACACCAACATGGAAACCGCTGAGGCGGCGTTAGAGCGGCTGTGTGATCCTGAGGTCGGCGTATCCTCGCATTACCTGATATCCGAGAGCGGACACCTGTGGCAGATGGTCGATGAGGCTCAGCGCGCCCATCACGCGGGCGTCGGTGCTTGGGGGGATGTGGATGATGTGAATTCACGCTCTATCGGGATTGAGTTGGCCAATCGGGGTGATCACGCCTTTAGTGAGCCACAAATGCGGGCATTGGAGGCATTGCTGCCCGGTATCATGGCGCGTTGGAGCGTGCCTGCTGCGCGGGTCATTGGCCATTCGGATATGGCACCAGAGCGCAAGATAGACCCCGGTCCCCGATTTGATTGGCGCAGGCTTGCCTTGCAGGGCTTCGCGGTTTGGCCAATCCAGAATGGGCATCTTCCGGTCAATGCGGATGGTTTTCGCGCTGATTTGCGCCGAATCGGATACCCCGATGTGTCTGATGCACTTTTGCTAAGTAGTTTTCGCCTGCGGTTTCGCCCGTGGGGCGCTGGGCCGTTGGATGGCACAGACATGGCGCTTGCCCGTGATGTTGCGGTGCGCTGGCCGGTCTAAGCCCCAAAGCGGTGCTGCGGCTGTATATGAGGCGCGCAGAAAAGACGCGGTTGCGGCCAGCCCGCAGATTGACGACATAGCCAAACACGCCTAACACTGCGCCTCGCACAGAGGACTGGATGATCGCGGGATTCCCGAGGAAAGTCCGGACTCCACAAGGTAAAG
>CAXIAD010000060.1:0-17908 GCA_964021645.1 uncultured Cognatishimia sp.
TCACAGCGAAAACAAGATACGCCAGCCCTGAATTCAGGGCTGGCGTATCAGTCATTGCGGTTATTTTCGGGGTTGCGCGCGACTTATTTTGCGCGTCCCGGAATTGCCCAAGAGAAATCACTTAGCATTACACCGTCAAAACACGAACTTTTCGCGGTGAGCGGAGACAAAAGCCCCGGGCAATCATCGGTTTGATATCCGGTTGTTCCTTTGGTTTTCCCAAATGGATAGCCCGCGCGCTGGTGACAATTCCGGCAGCTTGTGGCGATCGGATGCGTTACCCCTTCGATATAGGGATTCACCGAAATCTTTAGGTTACCATCCGGCTCTGGTTTGGTTTGGGTGCCCTGCGTCAGCAGATAGTTCTGCCAAGGGCCAACCGCATCGGGCAACACTGGCCGATCCAGCGCATAGGGGCCGTCATTGGGGGCCTGCGACCACCATGTGCTTTGCAATGTCCACGTTGGCACCTCTTTGGTAAAGACATGCATCGCGACCGATACAAGATAATCTCCAGGCCCAAAGGACTCGTTATATAGCCAATGACTCGCCGCGTTCAGGATCGCTTTGTCTTCGTCGTTAAAGGCATCCCAATCCTTTTGGGTGATCTTGTGATGATAGAAATCGTCGATCGAAACAACTGGTGCGGTGACGGTGCGCGTTGCCATTGGCTCGCCGCCAAATTCCAACACACCATACAAGAACGAAACCTCCGCTTCTTTCTTTTGTGAATTTCCGGGGTCAATCGCCACAACCTCATCCCAGATTTCATAGCCCCAATAGCCCGGGAAATCGGATTTGAATTGCTTACTATTCAACCATGGCAATGCTGTCAGGCCATCTTGTTTAACGGGCCAATACATATGTTTGGTGAAAACTGCCTCAGCTGGCAGGTCGATATTTTCCTTATCCTTTTTCAGCGCCTCTAATGTTGAAACCTGGTTTAGCCCCCCTGTTTCAATCGCCTCGAAACTGACGGCAGACATGGATTCCGTCGCGATCATGATATCGCCGTTAAAGGCGAAATAGCTGCCATCATATAGCGAAAGCCCCTGTTTTGTCTCCTTCAGCGCATCCTTATATGCCTTCTGGACAGGCTCGGGAATTGGATACTTCGGCCCATCGGTGCCCACGGGAACCTCGGCAGTATTCACCGGAGCAGTACGCGCCAAAACGGAATTGGGTGACATTTTGATCGACACTGGGTGCTTGGCTGGTTGTGCCTTATCCTGTGGAAATGCCTGTGATCCCGTCGGCCAACTGATCCATAGCGGCCAAGAATTTGCCTCGCTCGGCTTTAGCGGTTGCATGATCCCCGCCCAAAGTTTCCAGCCATGCGCACGCACCGCGGCCCGGTCATCTTGGTCAACCGCTGCCTGAAGCGCTTTGGTGTTTTCAAAGAAACCATAGCCGGGCGGAATGGGGGTATAATCAGGCCGGCTTTCTTGTGCAGACAGCGGCAGCGTAAAAGATATCAGCCCAGCCACCGTGGCTAGGGCCGAAAATGAGGTTCGTATCGGAAACATGTGGTTATCCTAATGCATTGCCAAAACGGCTAGTTTGGAAACAACTACACCCAAGCTAGGCGTCACCTGCGTAGAGGTAGTGAGGTCATTGAAAAACAACTCAGGCTTGAGTTTGCGTCAGTCTTTGCTCGCTTGCAAGGAAAGGTTGCAACAAATTTCGCCCGCAAAGGTTGCGACCCGTGCCACAAGCCAGCGCTTTGGCCCCTCGCCTGCCCCATTGGGCCACGATCAAATCTCAGTAAAATTCCGTGAATGCAGCGCCCCAATATCAGATGGCTTTGGCCTGCCTCTGAACGCTTACAAATTGCTCTCTTCGCCAATCGCATATCGAATGCAAAACCCGATCACTGCCAGACTGATCAACAACCACAGCCCACCCCAAATAATCGTGGACCCGCCGAACCGCTCCGCCAACATATAGGCATCAGATCGAAGCTCAGAGCGCGCAATCGTATCGCTGAAAATATCGTAAGGCACGTAAATCACACTAGAAAGCCCGATAATGCGCAAAACAAAATCATTGATTGTACGACTTAAAAACCACGCCGTTGCCAGCATCGCCAACCCCGTCACACCGCAAAACAACAGCGGAAAAATGTCGCGGATATAAAATATCGTGACAAACAGGGTGATCACACCAAACACCCCCAATGTCGCGCGATCCGCATGGGTTTTCATAGCGATCAACAGCAACATCACCCCCAGAACAAGCGACCCCAAATAGCCCGCCGTCAGAATGGCAAACTCATTCCCGCCGCGCGTGATCGCATAGCCCCCCTCTTGCACCGACAAAGAGATGGAAACAATTGATCCGCCAGTAAACACAGCGGCGAATGCGTGCGATAACTCATGCATAAACACCACGAGGATCTTAAGCGGGAAAACCACAGGCGTGCCCCACAGGGCAAACACAACCAGCGTGATCAAGATAAGTTGCCAATGGCCTTTTAAGGTTTTCATGCGGCCATCACAAACCACAACCGCAGGCTTGTCAATTCAACAGGGCCAACGATACAGCAGACCCATTGTCGAAAAGTATTTTCAGGCAATCGGGCTTGATGTAAACTTGAACGACTTCAACCTAAGAATGATCACTATGCAGTATTTGGAAAACCTGTGATATGAAATGCTACGAGATCAAACTCCGCCGGGACAGTCCTTTTGGATGCGGCATCCAGTGGTCGCGTGACCAATCTTATGACGGCATATTCATTCAACCCGTTCCCAAACAGGAATGGGATCCGCACCACGATTTCCGTTACGAAGATGGCGGGGTTCTCTCCTACGGGGCTCTTGTTAAATGCAGTAAATTGACCGCTAAAACGAAACTAAACCTCCAAAAACTCTGGGTTGTAACAACAACCAGAATTGATGCGCCTCATGATGTGCTGGGGGATTATTCGATCCTCTTAAACAATCTGCCTTTGGTCTCGGCCCGCCTGAAATCCATATTGCAGGAACAAGACAGCGGCCTTTTTGAATTTGTATCAATTCCAAACGTCTGGGACACAGCTCGCAATGGCCCAGTTAAAGGTGGCCCGTTTTATCTGGCGAATGTGCTCAATAGACTTGATGTTTGGGATATGGACGAAACCATCATTGACTCTATTACGCGCGATGACGGCAGCACCCTAAATTTGCTTAGAATAACCACCGCTACCGTTATGCGCTCAAAAATCGCCACTGCGCTTGTCTGGAGAGACCCCCTAACAGGGCATGTAATATGCACAGAGACCTTCAAAAATCTGCTCGAAAACGCGGGTGTCGAAGGATGGGATTTTTACACTCTCAAGGTCTCGGACAAATAACAATTTGGGAGGGGATTTCGGGCGACCAGATCCAATTTTCAGGCCAATTTATCTGGCAGCCTATGCCCGGCATATGCCAAACCTACCGATCCTTGCAAAACCGTTTAGCGTTGTTTCCAATGCGCGATATCCGGCCCCTGCGGGCTTGAATTTGGATCAACCTTAAGTGTTTCAACGGTCAGCCCCGCGATGTCTCCAAACGCCCGCCGTATCCCTGCGATTTCGGGCGCGTCGCGGTGCAAGGCAACCAATTCTGTCAAAACACCATCCCCATCCAGTGTATAAAAATGCACGAATTTATTCCCCTCAATCGTGCCCGATTTTCGGTTACTTCTGATCGAGGAGGCAAGGTATTCCCCGACCGGATGGTTTGGCTTTATGGCTATGTCGCGGTGTCCCAAAAATGTCGGCACCGACAAAACCCTGGCGTGTATCGTTAACATTGGCGTGCGCCATGCATTGATGAAACCGCCCCCCACCACGCAGGCTCCGACAAAACCAACTGCACTCAGGGTAAGGGTCACAAGGTCAATGTCCGCCCCGCCAAGGATGACCATAATCGCACCCCCGCAAGCGGCCGCGATGATCAACACCCCCATGCCCGCAATCACTGCACCATCAGGCCGCTTGAATTCAGCTTTTGTCACGCGCGTCACCTTTCCAACTCACTCCCAAGAGATATCATCGCGCATCCACTTTTCAAACACCACTCCCCTTAACAGGTGGCCAGTTAACAGATGGCCAGACAAAACAGGAGGCCAACCAGAACAGGGGATAAGCCAGCTCGCCGCGCCCTCAACTTGTGACAGCCACGGCGTGATCCATCACAGATGCTCTTGGTCCCAGATATGACCGGCCCAGAACGGCACACCGCATTGGCGCATCTTTCGGTTTTCCACATCTTGGCCCGGCTCTTGCCATAGGATTGCCATGCTAATGCGGCTGAATGCCCCAACAGATTGCCAAAGTTCGCAAAGGCCAGCCGCTATGAACATGCACAACCCCGCCGTCATCGCCCCCCCCGCCCCGCGCGGGATGCAGGAGATGAAACTGCCTGTCACCATGATGCGAGACATTTTGTTGAAAACCATGTTTCGCAAAAATATCGACATGGTCAGCGATGTTGCCCGCGCCATTTGCCTGCCCAATTCGGTCACACAAGAGTTGATCGACATTGCCCGCACGCAAAAACTGCTGGAGGCAACAGGCACCCTAAACGCAAACAACGGCAACGAAATGGGCTATCAACTCACCGATGCAGGTAAAACCCGCGCGCTGGATGCCCTCAAGCAATCCGAGTATTTTGGCGCAATGCCGGTGCCGCTGGATGTCTACCGCGAGCAGGTCAAACGTCAATCCATCCGTAATATCCAAATCACCCGCCAGCAATTGACCGATGCGATGGGCCACCTCGTGCTGCCCTCCGATCTGTTGGGTAATCTTGGCCCCGCCGTCAGCTCTGGCCGCTCAATCCTGATGTACGGCCCGCCCGGCAACGGTAAATCCTCAATCTCCAACGGTATCCGCGACGCGATGGGCGATAAAATCTTTGTGCCCCGCGCCATTGAATACGCAGGTCAGGTCATCACCGTCTATGATCCCATCGTTCACTCCAAGGCCGAGGCCGAGGTGGACGACCCCAATTCCCTGCGCCGCAAACGTGGCTTTGACACGCGGTACGTGCGCTGTGACCGCCCCACCGTGATCACCGGCGGTGAGCTGTCCCTCGATATGCTCGACCTCGTTTATAACCCGACCGCCCGCACCTATCAGGCCCCGCTGCAACTCAAATCCACCGGCGGCATCTTTATCGTCGACGATTTGGGCCGTCAGGCCGAACCGCCTCAATCGCTGGTCAACCGCTGGATCGTTCCCCTTGAGGAAAGCAAAGACATCCTCGCCCTGCAATCAGGCGAGAAATTCGAGGTGCCATTCGATACGCTGGTGATTTTCTCCACCAACTTCCACCCCAACAAAATCTTTGACCAAGCAGCCCTGCGCCGGATTTTCTACAAAATCAAAATCGACGGCCCCGATCAGGAAAACTTCCTGAAAATCTTCGCCATGATCGCCCGCAAAAAAGGCATGCCTCTGGATGAAGACACCCTGATCCACCTGCTGAAATTCAAATACCCCACCATCGACAACGTCTATGCCAACTATCAGCCGGTCTTCCTCATCGACCAAATGATCGCCATTTGCGAGTTTGAGGGCATGCCCTATCAAATGACCCCGGACCTCATTGACCGCGCCTGGGCAAACATGTTCGTTAAGGAAGAACATATCGTCAATTGATCCGTATCACGCCGCCCTCTCACAGGCCGCGCAATCGGGCCACACCTGCATAGGGGCAACCTAAATCATGGATCTGTCAGGCATCGGAATCGCGGGCTGTGGCCGTATGGGGGGCCCCATGCTCGCCGCCTTGAATGCGGCCAAACTCGCGGCAACCGGCTACGATATCCGTCCCTATTCCGAGATCGCACAACAAGCCCAACAGCACATGCGCCCGCTCGCGCCCTTCACCGCCGATCTGCGCATCCTTATCAGCGTGGTGCGCGACATTGACCAAACCGATGACCTGCTGTTTGGCACCCAAAACCTCAGCATTGCGCCGAACCTGCAAACCGTGATCATCTCCTCCACCCTGTCACCGCGCTATGTGCGGGGTCTGCGCGACCGCATTCCCCCCCATATTACGCTGATTGATGCGCCCATGTCTGGGGCCGCCATCGCCGCCCAAGAGGCGCGGCTTTCCTTCATGCTCGGCGGCACGCCTCAATCGCTGGATGACCACCAACCGCTCTTTGATGCCATGGGCGCGCATTTTCACCGCATGGGTGCCTTCGGCGCGGGCATGCAGGCCAAGGTGCTGAACAACCTGCTTGCCGCCAGCAATACGGCGATGACACGCCTTGTACTTGACTGGGCGGATGACGCTGGCCTGAACGAGGCAGCCCTGCTCTCTCTTATCCACACATCATCAGGCCAAAACTGGCTGGCCTCAGGCTTTGATCAGATAGAATTTGCCCGCGATGGCCTGCGCGAGGATAACACCATCGCCATTCTGGTCAAAGACGTCGCCAGCGCGCTGGATGCCGCCCCCGATGGGGCCGATACCCGCCTGCCCGAAACCGTGCAATCCGCGATCCGTCAGCTAAAACCGCGTCCAAAACCAGAAACGCCATAACCTGCCCTACAGCTCCAAATAGCTCTCCGGCATAAACGGTACATCCGTGTCCCCCGGCTTGGCACCCGATGCGGTCAACATTGCGTGGATTTGCCCGCGATGATGGGTCTGATGATTGAACAACTGCAAAACCAACATTGTCTTTGGCTTGGTGACATCGCGACCCACCGCGCCGGAATACCAACTCAAATCACCGTCAAACCAATCCGGCGACACCTCATGCGCCCATTGCAGAATGCGCAGATCAAAAACACGGCGCGCGGCGCAAAATGCATCCCAATCCGTGATCATATCCGACGATTCAGGAATGCCCGTCGTTGGGGCCACTGTTCCGGCAAACCGGCTTAGCCAGATTTGATCCCCCCAAAACAGATGCGAAAACGTGCGCTCGATGGAACCAAAGAACGCGCCCCGATCCTCGCGCCGTGCGTCCCCCGTCAGCGTGCTTGCCGCTGCCGTCAGATTGTCGTTCTGCCACAGATTATAGCGCGCCATCATCAGAACGTATTGCGTGTTAGGCATTTGATTGCTCCCTCAATTTCGACCGGTCCCATTTTTTTTTGGGGGGGGTGGTTTTCACTGAACCATCACCAAGAATTCCGCGCAAGACCGCAGTGTTTTGACCCTTGTTAACCACCCACTCGCCCCCAGGGTGTAGTTTGTACAAAATCGGGGGGTGTTTTGTACGTTTTGTACAAAACACGCCTTTGTAAACACGCCGCACCTTGCGGTCATGGATTGCAAATCCACAAGCGATTGTGCGGCGCTGTTGCGTGAAACGGGTTTTGTACGTTCGCCGCGGGGATGCCGAACCGTGGTTAACACAGCATGCGTTGCGCGATTCGCTGTTAACTGATGATTGCAATACGTAGATATTTTTGGCATGACCACCTTATGACACCACATATTCGCGCCCTTTTAGTCCACCTTCTCACCGCCACCGGAGCCGTCTTTGCGATGATGGCCATGTTGGCCGCTGTCGAAGAGAAATGGAGCCTCATGTTTTTGTGGCTTGTCGTCGCCTTTGCCGTAGATGGTATTGATGGGCCGCTGGCGCGAAAATATGATGTAAAACAATACGCTCCAGAGTTTGACGGCGTGTTGTTGGACCTGATTATCGACTATTTGACCTATGTGTTTATTCCGGCCTTTGCGCTGTTTAAATCGGGTTTGATGGATGGGTGGACCGGGTGGTTTGCCATCATCGTAATCACCTTTGCAAGTGCCATGTACTTCGCCGATAATCGCATGAAAACTAAGGATAATTCCTTCTCCGGCTTTCCGGGGTGTTGGAATATGTTGATCATCGTGATTTTTGCGCTGGAGCCTAATTTCTGGGTTAGCCTTGCTTTGGTGACCACATTGTCCGTCGCGATGTTCCTGCCGTTGAAATTTATCCACCCTGTGCGCACCGAACGCTGGCGCAATATTTCGCTCCCCATCGCCCTCGCATGGACGTTTTTCGCCGGTTGGGCTGCTTGGGTGGATTTCCATCCAGAGAGCTGGGCGCATTGGGGTTTGGTGCTGACATCTGTCTATCTGGTCTTTGCTGGGATCGCCCAGCAAATCATCCCGGAACGCCAGTAAGTCTCTGATTTATATCAAATAAGAAGCCCGGCCGCGCCTTCGTGTTTCAACAGGGACACTTTGGTTTCAACGCCGCCCATCCCAGAAAATCCGCCCAAACCACTGGCCCCCAAAACGCGGTGACAGGGGATAATGACGGGGATTGGGTTGGCACCACAGGCATTGCCAACAGGCTGTGCAGGGGCACCGATTTGCTTTGCGATCTCGCCATAAGTCCGTGTCTCGCCAAAGGGTATGGCCAGCATTATATCGCAGACTTTGCGTTGGAACTCCGACCCCTTTACCGAGAGCGGCAGATCAAAGACCGTTAGCTCGCCAGCAAAATAGGCCGTTAACTGTTTCAGTGCCTCGCTTAGCACCTCAGAGCGATCTTCCCGCTCCCATTCCCACCCAACCCGCACGATCACCCCGTCCTGTTCTTCGACAGACAATGGCCCGATAGGCGTGTTAACAGATGCGATCAACATACTGAATTGATGCCGCACCTAATCCCCAAACACAACCCCGCCCCTTTTGGGCTGAAAATAATCGCAAACGGCTGAAAACAAGCGCATTTCGCCTTCCCCATAAAGAGGTCGGCAAAATGCGGTTGGACGGAGCCAACGGTCGCTCCAGAGATCTAGGTCAGTGCAGAATCGCAACGACCACAGGTTCCCGGCGCAGTGTGTTGCCCGACATCAGGAAGGATTTTCCAGCACCGCTGACATTTCTCTCCTTCGGCCTTTTCAAACACCACTCCTACACCATCGGTTTCAGGAAGGCGGAATGCCTCAGCGGGACTAGGATCAGAGGTCAGCGAAATACCCGAAGTGATGCAAACATCGTCAAACGCAATAGATTTCAGCGCCTCAAGTGTTTCCGCATCACGCACATGAACCACCGGAGCAGCCTCCATTGAGGCACCAATCACTTTTTCAGTCCGTTGAACCTCTAGAGCGGCAGTTACGACACGGCGCACTTCGCGCACTTTGGTCCATTTTGCTGCGAGCGGTTCGTTCAACCAATCTGCTGGCGTCTCTGGGAAATCCACCAAATGCACCGAAGAGGCCTCATCTGGGAACCGTTCGAGCCACACTTCTTCCATCGTAAACACCAAGATTGGCGCAAGCCATGTTGTCAGGCGCTCGAACAGAATGTTCATCACAGTACGTGCCGCGCGCCGACGCAGGGTATCCCCATCACAATACAACGCATCCTTGCGGATATCGAAGTAGAACGCCGACAGCTCAACCGTCGCGAAGTTGAAGATCGCGCTGAAAACTCCTTGGAAATCATAGGCTTTATAGCCCGTGCGCACTCGATGATCCAATTCGGCAACCCGGTGTAGAACCCATTGCTCCAGCTCGGGCATATCCGCAGGATCAACACGATCCGTCTCGCTAAAGCTGCTAAGCGCCCCTAGCAAGTAGCGCATGGTATTGCGCAGACGGCGATAGCTATCGGCAACCCCTTTCAGGATCTCAGGGCCAATGCGTTGGTCCGCTGTATAATCTGTCTGGGCCACCCATAGACGCAGAATATCGGCACCGTATTGCTGCACGATTTTCTCGGGAACAATGGTGTTTCCGATGGATTTGGACATCTTCATGCCCTTTTCATCCAACGTGAAACCATGGGTCACAACATTGCGATACGGGGCGCGGCCCAAGGTGCCACAGGCCTGTAGCAACGAACTATGGAACCAGCCCCGATGCTGATCGGTGCCTTCCATGTAAACATCGGCAATGCCGTCTTTGGTGCCGTCTTCGCGATCGCGCAAAACAAATGCATGGGTGGAGCCGGAATCAAACCAAACATCCAAAACATCAAAGATCTGGTCATAATCTTCGGCATTCACTTCATCACCGAGGAAACGCTCTTTGGCACCTTCGGCATACCATGCATCCGCGCCTTCGACCTCAAACGCTGCGATAATGCGGGCATTCACCGCATCATTTCTTAACAGGAATTCAGGATCGGTAGGCAGCAATCCCTTTTTGACAAAACATGTCAATGGAACGCCCCATGCGCGTTGACGGCTCAATACCCAATCAGGGCGCGCCTCAATCATGGAGTACAGGCGATTTCGCCCGGTTTGGGGGGTCCACTGCACCAATTCGTCGATCGAGCGCAGGGCACGTTCGCGAATGGTTTCACCCATTTGGTCCTGACCATCATTCACCTTACGGTCAACCGAGGCAAACCACTGCGGTGTGTTACGGAAAATGATCGGAGCCTTGGAGCGCCAAGAATGCGGATAACTATGTGTGGTGCGACCGCGGGCAATGATGCCCCCTGCCTCAACCAGCTTGGCGATGACAGCATTGTTCGCCTTGCCTTCTTTGCCTTTTCTATCAAAGACCTGAAGACCCGCAAAGAACGGCACATGTGGCATGAATTCGGATTCTTCGCCCACGTTGTGCGTCATCCGGTCGATCCAATTACGCGCGACAAAGCACTCATAATCGTCCGCGCCGTGGCTGGGTGCTGTATGGACAAAGCCCGTACCAGCGTCATCCGTGACGTGATCGCCGTCGATCATCGGTACATCGTAATCCCAGAACCCTTCGGCTCCGTCCAGACCATTGAACGGATGCGCACACATCAACCCGTCAAATTCCGATGCCTCAACATCGCGTACTTTGCTGAACTCGGTGACGCGCGCCTTGCCCAGCGCATCCTCTGCAAGGGTATTTGCGAACAGATACAGCTCACCCGGTGCGGTCCAGCTTTCCTCTTCTGTCGCATCAACACGATAGAGGCCGTAGGAGACCTTGGGATTATAGGCGACAGCCTTGTTTGAAGGGATCGTCCAAGGCGTGGTTGTCCAGATAACAACCCGCGCGCTTGCCAAATCGCCAGCCGCATTTTTGAACCGGAAAGGCACCCAGATCGTATGGCTTTTGTGATCGTGGTATTCGATTTCGGCCTCAGCCAACGCGGTTTTCTCAACCGGAGACCACATCACAGGTTTTGATCCTTGGTATAGCGTGCCGTTCATCAGGAATTTCTGGAACTCGCCCGCGATCACGGCTTCGGCGTGATAATCCATCGTCAGATAAGGATCGGCCCAATTGCCAGTGATACCTAGACGTTTGAATTCTTCGCGCTGGATATCAACCCAACCCTCGGCAAACTTGCGGCATTCCTGACGGAAATCCACGATATTCACGTCGTCTTTGTTTTTACCTTTGGCGCGGTATTGCTCTTCGATCTTCCATTCAATCGGCAGACCGTGGCAATCCCAACCGGGAATATAGCGCGCATCATACCCCATCATTTGGTGCGAGCGAACGATCATATCCTTAATGGTTTTATTCAGCGCGTGACCGATGTGCAAATGGCCATTCGCATAGGGCGGGCCATCGTGCAGCGTAAAGGGCTCGCGGCCCTCTTTTTCGCGCAGGCGGTCATAAACACCGATATTTTCCCACCGGGCCAGCCACTCAGGCTCGCGCTTGGGCAGGCCAGCGCGCATTGGGAAATCGGTTTTAGGGAGATTCAGCGTTGATTTGTATTCTGGGATGTCGGCGCACATTTCAGGCGTCCTTCAGTGTTCGGATTATAGGGTATTCGATGAGATCAGCGTGGGAAACCAACGCCTTGTCCCGGCGGCTCGTGCTATGAGAGCGCCGGGCATATAATTCGAATAATGATCGCCATCATATGTGTCATAAGCGCGTTATAGGCCCGTCTGAACAGAGCGTAAAGCCGCATCTGTGGTAGAGCCTGACGGCACAGTGACGCGTGCCTTCTTTGAATTTGCCATCAACGGGGTGCGGCCCTTTATCCTCTTGTATTTCGGGATTGAATTCCGACATATACAGTCAGGAATACATCACGAGGCATGCTATGTCCAACCCACTGAAAATGTTTGAGATCACTGCGGATCAGATTGATCTGGTTGTCCGCGCGTTTTACACCCGCGTGCGTCGCGACCCCAATCTGGCACCCATTTTTGCGGCCCATATTGACACGCCTGAATGGCCCACCCATGAGGCAAAGATCGCGCGTTTCTGGCGAAATGCGATCCTGCGCGAGGGGTGTTACTCGGGTAATCCGATGCGTGTGCATCTGCAAACACCTGAAATCCAGCCAGAGCATTTCGCCCTATGGCTAGGCCTGTTTGACGAGGTTGTTGCGCAGGAACTACCTGCCGAAACCGCGCGTGCATTCTCTGCTTTAGCCCATCGCATTGGGGACGGCTTTCGCTTTGGTATCGAACAAATGCGCCAACCCGCAGGTGCGCCGCCAATCTTGCGCTAAGTCGTTTTGGTCTCGTCCGATTTGCCAAACACGCCTGTCAGGGCGCGCGTGACCAAACCACTGACGGATGGTCGCTTGGCCGCAACAAAGGGCAAGGGGCGACAAACCTCCATCGCCGCAACGCCAACTCTGGCTGTTAGCGCGCCATTCACCAATCCCTCGCCGAAACGGCGGCTAAGCTTGCTCAAGACACCCCCGCCCGCAAACGAGCCAATCATATCATCTCCAATGGCCACAGCCCCGGTCGCCACAAGATGCGCCATCACAGCGCGAAGCAACCGCCAGCTGCCCAATGTGCCCGCCCTGCCGCCGTATATCTCGGCAATGCGGCGGATCATGCGCATATTCAGCGTTAATGCCGCCACCACATCCACAAGAGCAAGCGGCACAAGGGCCGTAATTGTTGCCACCTGACGTGCAGATGCCTCGATCTCAGCTCCAGCTGCCCGGTCCAATGGCGAGAGAACTTCCCGTTCTGCCAATCCTAAGAGCGTATCTGCATCAATCGCATCTGCACGACGCTCTTGAAACCTTTGCGCGCCCCAACTGACATCTTTGCGCCCGTTGTACAGTTTGAGGATCTTCTCCACGACACCCTGTGCCTGGCTAATAGTTTGCACGTTTTGCGCAGCGGCACGCAGCCCGTCAATTCGGCGCAAGCGAGAAAATCCAGCCAGTTCCTTTAGGGCGACCATCATCAACACAACAACGAATGCTGTGAATAGCGCAGTCACGATCCAACCCAAAATTGGCGCGCGCTCCAGTAATCCAACGGCGAAATCCCATGCGACAATCGACAAAACCGTGCTGAACAATGCTGTCATTAGGCCCAAAAGCCACTTGGCCAGCCGGGAAGGTGCCCGTGCACTTAATCGGGCAGCAGTTTGCATCGCTTGGCCTTCTGGCATGGCGGCGAGGTTGAATTCGTCGGGAACCGGGGCAGCATTTGCAACCGATGGAGCCGTGTCGTCATCAATTTCGATCAGAACCGGACCGGTCTTCATGCTATATTCCTTTGCCACTGAAACAGAATATCAGGTAGGTTTTCATCGTTAACGCTGCCATCACTGCTGCCAATCTCGGCAAACCCTTCGCGTAAATAGAACCGGCGCGCATGCATGTTGGCCTGAAACGTCCTGAGATGCAGGTTGTCTGTCTGTTGTTTCGTGTAATCTAACAAAGCCTTGCCAATACCTTGCCCTCGGTGATGCTGATCAACAAACAACGACAACACCTCACTCCCACGGCAGGCAAGGAAACCAATACAGCGCCCCGCCAACGTGGCAACCGTCACCCAGCCTTTGTCGATCATCTGCCCACACAGTGATATGGTTTCCGCCTCGGAATATAGCTGCGGCATCCATGGCGTATGCGCCACAAACTCTGCAAGGATACGCCCAGCGCCCCCAGCGTCCAAAGGTGTGGCGCCACGTAGATCAAACGTCACAACCTATCCCCAATCAGAAATTGCGCCGCCCGATCTAGGCGAATATGCGGTGGCCCCTCGTGCATAGATAAGGATATCGGTGGCGGGGCGAATTTCATGACCTTATAGTCATTATCCAACCAACTCTCGGCACCCGCCTTTGCAGGGTTCAACAAAAACGACGGATCATCTGGTAGCGCGCCCGGATAGAATGCTGCCTGCTTACCACTGTCCAGCAAATACCCCCGCACACAATCAAGACTACGCCCGTCATGCTTAAGCGTTTCCTCGGTGGTGGTGCGCAATGACGCGATAGACATCGCTGACGTTTCGGCCCCCGCAAACCGTGCACGGTCCAATGCATCCCGCATCAGTGCCTGCATAACCCCCGTCAATTGAGGATGCTGAACGTGATGCAAATGATCCGCCTTGGTCGCCGCAAACAGAATTTTTTCGACCCGCTTCCCGATCAAAAGTGATTTTAGGAATGCATTCTTACCGGGGCGAAACGCGGACAGAATCTCCCCCATCGCCACGCGCATATCCTCTACCGCGCGGGGGCCGTTGTGAATAGCGCCCAAGGCATCAACAAGGACAATCTGGCGGTCAAGCCGCGCGAAATGATCGCGGAAAAACGGCTTCACCACCTTGGCCTTATAGGCGTCAAACCGGCGTTCCATTTCGCGCCATAGCGATTTTCGAGATGTGCGCTCTGTTGGTTTAAGCGGAGCAAATGTTAACACGGGTGATCCAGCAAGATCCCCCGGCAGCAAAAAACGCCCCGGCGTGCAATCGGAATACCCAGCATCCCGCGCCGTATTCAAATAATGGGTAAAGCTGTGCGCAAGCTGCTGCGCCACGGGTTCTGACAATTCTGCCGTGGCGTCGACGCCAGTGAGGTCAGCCAAAAATGCAGTGGCCTCAGCGCGGTTTGCAACACGCGTCAGAACCTCTTGCGACCAATCAGCATAGGATTTGTCCAATAACGCCAGATCAAGCAGCCATTCCCCGGGGTAATCAACGATATCCAGATGGATTGTTTTATCGCGCTGCAATCCTGCAAGAAAACCAGCCGGACGCACCCGTAATGACAAACGTAATTCAGAAATACTGCGGGTGCTTTCAGGCCAATGCGGTGTCGGCCCTGTCAGGGCTGTGCGGTGGTTTTCGTAATCAAACCGCGGAAGTGTCACGTCAGGTTGCGGCTGCAAATAAGCAGCAACAATGCGCCCGTCCGCCTCTGCCCCAAGGTTCAGCATGCGCGCACGGTCCAGCAGATTGGCAACCAGCGATGTGATGAACACAGTTTTCCCTGAGCGCGCCAGCCCCGTGACACCCAATCGGATCACCGGTTCAAATAACGCCTCTGAAATGCGGTCCCCGACGGATTCAACGCCTCTCGTCATCCCATCCGCCAGTGTCGTCAGTACCAATTCATTGGCCTCCATGCCAGATCGTTCCAAGGCCCGTTTGTTCCAAAGTAGGCAGAGGACGCCCCGATTGCCAGTGGGCTGCGCGTTTCTTTTACGGGGAAAAACCGGCCACATCAGGCGTGATCGTCAGGGATTGCACCCCACGCGACACGGCGGTATGCCTCGGACATGCCCAGATATGCCATGCAAGTTGAATACCACGGAGCCCCATTTGCCGGATGGCAGCGTCAAGCTGACCAGCCCTCGGTGCAGGGCGCTATTGAGACGGCTCTCGCTAAGTTGGAGCCCGGCCCCCATACAATCGCCGCCGCAGGGCGCACAGATGCTGGCGTTCATGGGCTGGGTCAGGTTGCCCATTGCGATTTGGGAAAAGACTGGGCACCATTTCGGTTGGCCTCAGCGTTGAATTATCACCTAAAGCCGTTGCCAGTGTCGATTGTGAACTGCGCCATTGTTTCACCGGATTGGCACGCACGGTTTTCCGCAACCGAACGGAGGTATCTGTTTCGGATACTAATGCGCCGCGCGCCATCCGCCCACCAGGCGGGGCTAGTTTGGCAAGTTAACAACCTGCTGGACGTGGAAGCGATGCAAGAGGCCGCTAATTTCCTGATCGGCAATCATGATTTCACTACCTTCAGGTCGTCCATTTGTCAGGCTGCGAGCCCGCAAAAGACGTTGGATGAGCTGCGCGTTGAACATGTCGATACGCTGTATGGGCCTGAGGTGCATTTCCATGTGCGAGCGCGATCATTCCTGCACAATCAGGTTCGCAGCTTTGTCGGCACGCTGGAACGCGTCGGCAGTGGCGGCTGGGTGCCCCAAGATGTTCAGGATGCGCTTCGGGCTACTGAGCGGTCGGCATGTGGCCCGGTGTGCCCTCCTCAGGGGTTGTACCTTGCTGGTGTCACCTATCCAGATGCGCCGTTTCCCTAAACCCATCTAGGAATCGGGAGGGCACTCAAAGGCCATTCTGCGCGGCCATGCCAAGCTAACTGTCAGAAATTACAGTTTTACCCGCCAACCTGTAAGATTTGTCAGTCAAAAGTTAACCCATGGTATGGATTCCCCTACCCGACAACCTCACGGATTTTTGATAGGTTGATATCAGAAGGTGAGCGAGACGCTATCTTCCCCAGAGACCCAGTTTCGCTTGTGCCGCGGCATCGCCAACGCTCTTCTCCTTTGCATTGTTCTTTGCAGAGGCCGAATTCCCCCGCAACCTGCTGCGGGTTCGGTTTTCCTTGAAGTGTTTTAATCATGCTAGAGTGTCCTGTCTTTGACAGGGCACTTTATTTTGTGCGTTGGCGCCGCACTGCGTTTTGGGGCTCAGAGCCCATTTCGATGAGAAAATCCTGACTGTCGCCCAATGTATGACGTAATGGATCTGCCAAAATTCCCATACTCATCGCCAAAGATGCCAGTTCGGCACGGTTGGACATTTTTGTCTTTTCCATCAACTTGTTCATACGTTGACGCACGGCGGAAATCGAAACCTGCAATTGATCGGCGATCACCTTGTCCTGCAATCCCTGACCGATCATCTGAAGCAACTCCCACTGCTTATCCGAAATTTGGTTCCGCTCGGGAAATTCGGCGGAAAAATGCATCATATACCTTTGGTGGGCCATGATTGCAGCGGTGTTCAAGGTCCAGCCATGGGCGTTAATAATGGTCAGCATGTCGCGCCTCGAATGATCCCCGGCAAAGGTTACCAAGGCCGATTGAGGCGGCGCGTAAACACGCAACGGTATCGAAAAACCTGCGCGCATGCCTCGGCTGGCTGCTTCTTTTAGAACCGCGATACGGGCCTTTGGGAGAGGATGATATTCGTCCAGAAACTCTAGGCCGATAGTGATCGGTGTCAGGTGATCCATGGCATGTGATCTGAAATACGACCATTTGTGCACATCAGGATCCATATTGACCGTGTTCAGCCAAGTTGAATCATAGGAGGTGCGAATAAACAGTGTTTGCTTCCAATCCGCGAAACTGCTTGCGCAGATAAAGTCGACGAATGGCAGTCGCAAATCTTTTCCCAATCGAACCAACAGCCGCCACACATCGTGTGAATGGGCTGTTGCTTCGAGGTCTATAAGGAAGTCACGCAGCAGTTCAGGCGTATGGCTTTCCGCAGCGATGACAGGCCTGTGGCGGCTCGCTGCGTCCATGATCAGCCTGATTCTTCTTCGAGATGCAGTTTCATATCAATCAACACATGCTGCAAAGCCAGGGTTTCTTTCAACAGACGCTTTGCTTCGTTGACGGTGATGATGCCATCCTGAATGGAGTGGCTATACTCTGCCATAAGCATCGCAAAACGCTGACTGAGGGCGATGACATCGTTGTTCACGCCGCCATTGGGTTCGGAGTTTGCGCGGCGCTCGTCGTGTGACAGAGCGATGCCCCGCAGCTCTGCTAGGGCTGAGGTAACGTGCGGATACCCGGAGGCGGCTTCTAGTGCAGCAACAGCATCAACCGGCATAAAGCGGTCTTGATGCTCTGGACTGTCAGAATAGTAGCGCCCAAGCGTCGCCTTGGATTTGCCCGTCAGAACGCAGGCCGGTTCGATACCGACATCCTTGACCAGCGCCTCAGTGTGTTTCTTAAGATAGCTGCCAATTCCAGCCATGCCCCTGTCCCCCAAAAAAACGACCCCGTGCTTCAACGGGGAAATGATTACTTCTTTTCCC
>CAXIAD010000061.1:0-17301 GCA_964021645.1 uncultured Cognatishimia sp.
GGTTTCGCCGCGAAACCTATGGTTGGGCTGATGGGCGCAACATTTATGCGCCCTCATAGGATCGCATGGCGGTCTTGATCGCGGCCTTGGCCGTCACAACCGCCCCCTCTTTGACAGGTCCGTACCCGCGAATTTCCTGCACCATGGCGGCGATATTCGCAGCCTGATCCCGATTTCCAGCCGTTAATCCCCCCACAAGCCGCGCCAACAGGGCCTCATATTCAGCAATCAACGCCCGCTCCATACGGCGTTCCTGCGTATAACCAAACGGATCAAGCCCCGTGCCCCGTAGAGGTTTCATTTTGGCTAAAAGGCGCATCATGGGGCGAATCCAACCGCCAAACTGACGCTTAACAGGCCGACCACGCCAATCCGTTTTACCGGGCAATAGCGGCGGGGCCAAATGATGCACAACGGTGAAATCGCCCTCGAATTGCTGCGACAGCCCCTCAATGAATCCGGTCTGCGTATGCAGGCGCGCCACCTCGTACTCATCCTTATAGGACATCAGTTTGAACAATCCCTTTGCGGCAGCCTGACTTAGCGCACCAGCCTCTCCACATGTTTGGGTTTCGGCATCGACCACGGTGGCGATTCTATCGCTAAACCGCTGCGCCCATTGCGGATTTTGATAGTCGCGCAGAAAATCCACCCGCCGCGCCAGCATATCCTCAAAGCTTTGTTCCACCTGCGGCACTTGCCCTAACAAAGCGGCGATCTGCGCAGGGTTTGCCTGCGCCATGCGACCCCAGGCAAAGGCACGTTTGTTTTTATCCGGCACCACAGCGTTCAACTCAATCGCGCGCATCAATGCCTCGTGGGACAGGGGCACCAACCCCGCCTGCCACGCGGCCCCCAACATCAATACATTGGCAAAAACCGTGTCCCCCATCAGCTGCTCAGACAGGGCGTTGGCATCCACCACATCCAGCACAGAAACCGCGTCGCGCACCCGTTTGATCCGCACCGATGCGCGCAAATCCGCATCGCGATTGCGGGTGAAATCGCCCGTTGGCATTTCCGCCCCATTCATCACGGCCCGCGTTTGATCACGCCGATAGGTTGCGGATGCCTTGGCCGAAGAGCTGACCACCATGTCACAGCCAATCAGCGCATCAGCAGAGCTTGGCTCAATGCGCACCTGATGCAATTGCTCATCACTTGGCGCGAGGCGCAGATAGCTAAGCACAGGGCCGAATTTCTGCGCAAATCCGGTGAAATCCAACACGCTGGCACCTTTACCCTCAAGGTGGGCGGCCATGGCGATCAACTGCCCGATTGTCACGACACCCGTGCCACCGACCCCGGTGATCAGAATGTCATAAGGCTTGCTCAGTCCGGGCATATCAGGCGCGGGCAAGCCCTGCGCCAAGGCGATTGCGTCCTCAATCGTGCCCTGCGCCTTTTTACGCGTGCCGCCCTCAACGGTGACAAACGAGGGGCAAAATCCGCCCAAACAGGTGAAATCCTTGTTGCAGGAATTCAGGTTGATCTGGCGTTTGCGGCCAAATTCCGTTTCCACAGGCTCCACCGACAGGCAGTTTGAGGCAACAGAGCAGTCCCCGCAGCCCTCACATACCAGCGGGTTGATCACGGCAAATTTCTTGGGGTCAACCATTTTCCCGCGCTTGCGCAGGCGGCGTTTTTCGGTGGCGCAGGTTTGTTGATAAATCAACACTGTGACACCGGAAATGTTGCGTAATTCCCGCTGTACTGCATCCAGTTCATCGCGGTGATGGAACCCCGTTCCAGCGGGGAAATCTGCCGGGCGAAACTGCTCTGGGTGGTCGGAGACAATGCGCAACGCGCCCACGCCCTCTGCTTTGACCATCTGCGCCACGGCCAGAACTGTGATCGGCCCATCAACAGATTGCCCGCCGGTCATGGCGACCGCATCGTTGAACAGCACCTTGTAGGTGATGTTGCATTTCGCCGCGACCGCCTGACGGATCGCCAGCGACCCAGAATGATAAAACGTCCCCTCACCAAGGTTTTGAAAGATATGTTTGCCGCCATTATAGGCGCTGCGCGCGATCCAATTGACGCCTTCGCCGCCCATTTGGATCAGGGATGACGTGTCGCGGTCCATCCAGCTGGCCATAAAGTGACAGCCGATGCCTGCCATCGCCTCTGACCCTTCGGGCACGCGGGTCGAGGTGGAGTGCGGACAGCCCGAGCAGAAATAGGGCGTCCGCGCCGCACCGGGCACAGTGATCACAGGCGCATCCGGTTTGATGTGCACGGCCGCTTTGCTTAGGCCAAGATCGAAATTGAAATCCAACCGCGCGGCCAGGATTTTTGCCAGTTGTTGCGGCGACAATTCCCCTGTCCATGGGATCATGCGCTGCCCGTCTTGGTCGCGTTTTCCGACCATCCGTTCAGGTTTACGGCCCGGATCATCGTAGAAATATTCCTTGAGCTGGCTTTCAATGATGCCACGCTTTTCCTCAACAACCAGCAATTCTTGTTTCCCACGCGCAAACTCCAGCGCGGCCTCATGCTCTAGGGGCCAAACCATGCCGACCTTGTACACGTCGATGCCCATTTCGCGCGCACGGTCCGCATCAATATTCAGCAGGCGCAAGGCCTCCATCAGATCCAGGTGCGCCTTGCCCGTGGTCACAATCCCAAATCGCGCATTCGGGGTGCCAAAGATTGCACGATCCAGCGGGTTGGCCTGCGCAAAGGCAAGGGCAGCCTGCTTTTTGTCCTCCAGCCGTTCCTCAATCTGCGGGCCGGGCAGGTCGGTAATGCAACCCACCCGCTGGGGCGGTATAATCTGGCGTGTTGAAATCGCGGGGCATGGGCAGATCAAACGACATGCCACTTTCGACGGTCTCGGAGATAGCCTTGAACCCAACCCACATGCCCGAAAACCGCGATAGGGCGTAACCGTATTCGGCATATTCCAGATATTCCGCCACGCTGGCCGGATTTAGCGTCGGCATGAAAAAGCTCATGAAGGCCACGTCGGATTGATGCGGCATTGAGGAGCTGACACAGCCGTGATCATCCCCCGCAACCACCAAAACCCCGCCATGGGCGGAGCTGCCATAGGCGTTGCCGTGCTTTAGCGCATCGCCGGAGCGGTCAATACCGGGACCTTTGCCGTACCATAAACCAAAGACAGCCTTCACCGTTTTATCAGGGTCGGTTTCCACCTGCTGCGTGCCAATCATTTGCGTTGCGGCGAGGTCTTCGTTGACGGCGGGTAGAAATGTCACGCCGTTTTCGCGGGCAATGTCCGGGATGCGGGCAAATTCCAGATCGACTCCGCCCACAGGCGAGCCGCGATAGCCCGAAACATAGCCATTGGTTGCAAGACCGTTGGTGCGATCCCGCCGGGCCTGATCCAGCGCAATTCGCACAATCGCCTGTGTTCCGGTCAGAAAAACCCGCCCTTTGGTTTTTGTGTAGCGGTCTTCTAATTGATAGTTCGCAAGGGGGGGGGATGGGAATATCTGGCTGTGTTTGGTCATGGGGTGCTCCTACTGTTGGCAGGATATCGCGCGCCGGTGGGCAGAGTTACCAAATGCATTGCGCCTGCGCATACCTGTTGGTAGAAGAATTCAAATGCGCGCTCAAAGTTGGAAAGAATTGCCACATATGGTTAAAGAGTTGTTGGATTTAGCCGATATTCGGTTGTTAAGCGCAATGCAGCGTGACGGGCGAATGTCGAACCAAAACTTGGCCGAGGCGGCGGGGATGTCGTCTTCTGCGTGCTGGCGTCGGGTGCGGGCGTTGGAGGCTGCGGGGGTTATTGAAAAATACACCGCGGTGTTGAACCCTGAGGCGTGCGGGTTGGATTTCCATGCCATTTTGCATGTTGGTTTGGCGCGCCATGATCCTGAGCTGGTGAATAGTTTTGTGGATGCGGTTACCTACCGAAGTGAGGTGGTGGAGTGTTTTGCGACCACCGGAGATGCGGATTATCATCTGCGGGTGTGTTGTCGTAACAAGGATGCCTACAACAGATTCATGGAAACATTTTTGTTCCGTATTCCGGGGGTTTCGACAGTGCGCACCAATTTGATTTTACGCGAAGTGAAGCAAAACCAAGCGCTGCCGCTCGGGGTGTGAATTAAGAAAATTGTGCGCCTTTGGCGCTCTGGATTTCTCGTTCGTGCCCCTTTGGGTCACCTCCTCGGTTGGTGGGGGTGCGCGGTTGGTGTTGATCTGGCCATCGTTGTTTTTGTTGCGAAGTGCGCAAGCAGGTTTCGGCATAGTTTGAATGGCGTGAAATGTACTCCCCCACCACTATTCCAGCAGCGCCACCCATGTCGCTTATGCGATAGAAACCTGTGTCACGCTTCCGCTTAATCGGCAAAGAGTAAGCAGATTTCGCAGACTGGGGAGGCTATCTTGGACGCAGGGCACAGATTTGATTGCGCGGCAGGCATGGGCAGTTTTGCGGTCTGTTTTGTGGTTCATGACGGCGTGTCTGTAACCCAGATGAGGGAGGCCACCGCATGACCATGACTTGTGGCGAGGCGACAATGCGATTGTTGGCCGAATATGGGGTGAGCAAGATTTTTGGCACGCCCAGCGTGCTGGGATTGGACCTGTGCCGTGATCTGAGTATGGCTGGTGATTTAGGCGACACAGATAGCGCCCCCGCGCCGGCAGTGACCCATATAGAGGCGCGTAACGAGCAGGGGGCCGGCTTCATGGCCGAAGGGTGGTGCCGTGCCACTGGTCAGGTTGGCGTTGCTGTAGTGATCTCGGGGCCGGGGGTGACAAATGCGGCCACTGCTTTGGGGCAGTGCTATGCCGATAGTCTGCCGATGTTGTTGATCTCAGCAGAGCCGCCCAGCAATTCCATTGGCAAGGGGCGCGGAGTTTTGCACGAGATCACCGCACAGAAGAAAGTGACCGAACCGCTGACGGCCCTATCAGCCACTGCATGGCGTGCATCTGACGTGCCTGAATTGCTTGCGCGCGCCTTTTCGATCTTTGCCTCCCAGCGTCCGCGCCCGGTTCATATTTCGCTGCCGTTGGATGTGCAGGCTGAATTGGTCGAGGGGGGCTGGACAGCCATCAGATTGCCCCGCGCGGCGGAACCTGCGGCCGGGCTATTGCCGACGGCGGCCGCGATGCTCAAGGAGGCCAAGCGTCCGGTGATCATGATCGGGGGCGGTGCTGTTGATGCGGCGGGCGGGCTTGCGACCGTGGTAGAGCGCACGGGTGCCGTTGTGATTTCGTCAACGGCGGGTAAGGGCATCATTCCTGACACCCATCCCCGCCACCTGACAGGGGGAACAGTGCGTCCAGAGGTGCGCGCCTATCTTGCCACTGCCGATTGTATTCTTGCCGTTGGCACCGAGCTGGCCGAGACCGACAGCTATGTTGAGCGCATGCACATCACCGACAACCTGATCCGCGTCGATATTGACCCGCATAAAATGTATGATTTCTACCCTGCCGGGCTGCCGATTGTGGGTGATGCCGCCCCGGCGATGGCTGATCTTGCGGCCTATATGTCGGATCACGACAGCCGCGCCGTGCGCAGCGCCGCCGAGGCCGAGGTGACCCGTATTCGCGCCGAGATTACGACCAACCTGACACCCTCAGAGTTGCAGCAGGCCAAATTCCTGAACATTCTGCGCGCAGCCGCCCCCAAGGAAACGGTCTTTGCCGGTGATGCCTGCCCGTTGGTCTATACGGGGGCCTTTGCCTTTGATGTGCCCAAGCCGCGCAAATGGTTCTATCCGGCGGGCTATTGCGCACGGGGCAATGCGTTGCCCAATGCCATCGGCGCAAAAGCGGCACGGCCCCAAATACCGGTTGTGGTTCTTACGGCAGCGGGGGGGGCGATGATCACGCTCAATGAATTGATGGTCGCAGCAGAGCGCGGCCTGTCGCTGCCTATTATTGTCTGGGAAAAAGATACCCCCGCGCAAATTCAGACCGAGGAGGGGGCGATAACAGCTCTGATCCCCGACTTTGCCCTGCTTGCTCAGGCCTGCCATTGCGCATCCAGCACGCCCACCTGCGAAGAGGAGTTCCGCAGCGCGCTCAAAACCGCGCTTGCAGCCAAGCGCCCCACCCTGATTACCATTCGCGAAAACGATGCGTGGCTGCTTAATTAGGCTGACGACGGTAGAGGAGGGAGAGGCCGGAAATCTGCGCGCCTCTCGTTGGCAATTGTCGTTTTGATTCGGCAAAATTCGAACAGGCGGGGCAAAACACTCTCGGCTGAAATTCACCTTGTGCCAAAATCGCTGCGAAATCCCATCCAGCACCCAACACAACAATTCATCGCATTGAAACGGATAGGGCCGCGGGCAGGGGGTAAATAATGGTGCTGTGATGGAGGATTGAACTCCAGACCTCACCCTTACCAAGGGTGTGCTCTACCACTGAGCTACCACAGCATCCATGTCATGATGCGCTAGGGCACCACTGACTGTGGCGCGGTGATTAGACTCAATTTCACGATCGTGCAAGGCCTAACTGGACGCTTTTTTTCACCTCATGTATGGAAAGGTGATGGAACGTAAAAACGCACCCGAAAACAAACCTGACGTCGCACGTGTTGCGGCGGCTAAACCTGTTAAAACAGAGGCCGAACGTCGCGAAGATCGCCTAAAGGCGGCACTTAAGGCGAATATGGGCCGCCGCAAGGCTCAGGCAAGAGCCAGATCCGACGATTAACCGCGTCGCAATACGAATGAGGAAAAGAGCAGATGGATTCAATTATTGTACGCGGCAACGGCCCGCTGAACGGGCAAATCCCTATCGCGGGTGCGAAAAACGCCTGCCTTACCCTGATGCCCGCCACCCTACTAAGCGAAGAACCGCTTACGCTAACCAACGCGCCCCGGCTGTCTGACATCAAAACCATGACAGAGCTTTTGTCCTCTTTAGGCTCCGAAGTCTCCAGCCTGCAAGACGGCAAGGTGCAGGCCATGTCCAGCCACGACGTGAATAACCACATCGCCGATTATGACATCGTGCGCAAAATGCGCGCATCTAACCTTGTGCTGGGCCCGATGCTTGCGCGCTTGGGCCATGCGGTTGTGTCATTGCCCGGCGGCTGTGCGATTGGCGCGCGCCCCATGGATTTGCATGTTCAGGGCCTTGAGGCGCTGGGCGCCGAGATCGAACTCAAGGACGGCTACCTGCATGCCAAGGTTGCCGGGGGCCGTCTCAAAGGGGCCGAGATCAACCTTGCCTTTGCCAGCGTCGGTGCCACCGAAAACATCCTGATGGCCGCGACATTGGCCAAAGGAACGACCATCATTAACAACGCCGCCCGCGAACCCGAGATTGTCGACCTTGCCACCTGCCTGCGCGCAATGGGCGCGCAAATCGACGGTGACGGCACTCCCCGCATCGAAATACAGGGCGTTGACCGTTTGCACGGCGCAACCCATCCCGTGGTCACCGACCGGATTGAGCTGGGCACCTATATGCTGGCCCCCGCGATCTGCGGCGGTGAGGTTGAATTGCTGGGCGGGCGAATCAATCTTGTTGGCGCGTTCTGTGAAAAACTTGATGCTGCCGGGATCAATGTCGAAGAAACCAAAGCGGGCTTAAAGGTTTCCGCCAAAAATGGCCGTGTCCGCGCCGTTGATGTGGTCACCGAACCATTCCCCGGTTTCCCGACCGACCTTCAGGCGCAGATGATGGCCCTGATGTGTACAGCCGAGGGTACTTCTGTGCTTGAGGAGAAGATCTTTGAAAACCGCTTTATGCATGCGCCAGAACTGGTGCGTATGGGGGCGCAGATTGATGTGAGCGGTGGCACGGCCACGGTGACAGGTGTTGAACGTCTAAAAGGCGCGCCCGTCATGGCCACCGACCTGCGCGCGTCGATCTCGTTGATCCTTGCTGGCTTGGCGGCCGAAGGTGAAACCATCGTGAACCGCGTTTATCACCTTGATCGCGGCTATGAACGTGTGGTCGAAAAACTAAGCAATGTTGGCGCGCATATTGAGCGTGTGAAAGGGATTTAATGCCAAACGCACATGATCAAGACGCCCGCTTTGAGGATGGGGCAGAGGCCCCTCTGAACCTCGGCGCGTTTGACGCCGAGGATTTGCAGGTCATTTCCTCTCTTGCGCAGGATGCGGTGTTCCCGATCACCGAAATGAGCTGGCGCGCCAAAGAGCGCCGGTTTGCCATCCTGCTGAACCGTTTTCGCTGGGAGGACGCAGATAACGCCCAAATGCGTCAACGCAGTGTTGAGCGGGTTCAGGCGTTGCTGGTGCTCGACAATGTCCTGCGTGTCGCCAGTCAAGGCGTCGATCGTTCTGACAAGGATATGATCCTGTCACTGATGTCCATCACCTTTGAACCCGCGGATGAAACCGGCGAAGATACCGCAGGCGACATCGTGCTAACCCTTGCTGGCGACGGCGTGCTGCGCCTCTCGGTGGAGGCGTTGGAACTCACTCTCAAGGACGTGACGCGCCCCTATGTTGCCCCCTCAAAACGCGCGCCAGATCACGGCACCTAACGGACACCCGCCATGCCACATATCCGCCCCGCAACCGTAGATGACGCCGCCGCGATCAGCACTGTTTTGCTGGCCTCCATTCGTCAGCTATGTGTCGCGGATCATCAGGATGACCCCGCCGCCCTTGCCGCATGGTGCGCGCATAAATCCCCCGACGATGTGCGCGATTGGATCACCAGCGGCACAGAGCTGCGCGTCGCCCTACAAGGCAATGAAATCGCCGCCGTTGGGGCCTTTTCAGCCAAAGGCGATATTCTGCTACTCTACGTCGGGCCGGGGTTTCAGGGGCAGGGCCATAGTGCTGCCTTGCTTGCAGCGATGGAAGACGAGCTTGCAGCTCTGGGCCTCTATACAGCCCATTTGACCAGCACCGGAACAGCGCATGGTTTCTATCTTGCCAAGGGCTGGCAGGACAACGGCCCGCAATCTGATTGCTACCTGACGGCGGGGCAACCCATGCGAAAACACCTCATCGCGCAGACCTAGGGCAAACAGTAAATTTCGTTAATTTGCCCCCGCCCGCGACGGAAACGCGCCCGCCCCGCGTACTAATAGGGTAATTTCCGATCACAAGGCTCATTCAATGCACGTTTTTCTCAAACCCTTCGCCCTGCTTTCCCTACTGTTTTCCGGCGCCATCTTTGGATTTTTCTACGCTTGGGTCTGCTCCACCATGTGGGGGCTGGATCAGGCCGATCCCAACACTGCCATCGCTGCGATGCAGGCAATGAACGCCTCCGTGCGCAACGCGGTGTTTGCTCCGGCGTTTTTTGGCACACCTTTTGTACTGCTCCTCACTGCCTTTATCGCGCGCCGGGCTGGGCAGGTGCGCGCCGCGGCGTTTTTCGGGGCAGGGGGGCTGTTATACCTCGCTGGCGGCCTGATCCTGACCATGGCCGTAAATGTCCCGATGAACGAGGCCCTCGCGCTGATCCAAACGCCCCTTGCTCCGGCTGAGGCCACCGCCGTATGGGGCGAATACTCCCCTCGCTGGCAGGTCTGGAACATCACCCGCACCATCGCGTCCGGGCTGACCTTGCTGCTCACTGGCCTTGCGATGATGTCCATTCGCCCACGGCACAGCTCTTGATGCAGGTATTTCTCAAACCGCTGACCGCCTAATCTCTTGAGGCTCTCCGCCGCGCCCGTTATGACACCAGCAAAGGAGAGCCCGCATGCCCCAGTTCCTGAACAGTACCGACGCGAATTTCGAAACACAGTTCACCGCACTTCTGGGCGCAAAACGCGAGGACAGCCCCGATGTGGACGCCATCGTGGCGGATATCATCGCGGATGTGCGCGCGCGGGGCGATGCCGCTGTGATCGCGCTGACCAGCAAATTTGACCGCCTAGATCTGACCCCGGAAACCATGCGGTTTTCCTCAGCTGAGATCGACAGCTTTTGCGCGCAGGTCAACGATACAGACCGCGCGGCACTCGAATTGGCAGCAGAACGCATCCGCGCCTATCACCAATACCAAATGCCCGAAGACCACAGCTGGACCGACAGCACAGGCGCAACCCTTGGCTGGCGCTGGACACCTGTTTCCGCAGCGGGCCTCTATGTGCCCGGCGGGCTGGCAAGCTACCCCTCTTCGGTCCTGATGAATGCGATCCCCGCCAAGGTCGCAGGCGTTGAACGGCTGGCAATCTGCGTGCCCACACCGGATGGCATCGCCAACCCGCTGGTTCTACTGGCGGCGCGCATTGCTGGAGTGGATGAGGTCTACCGCATCGGCGGCGCACAGGCGATTGCGGCGCTGGCTTACGGCACAGAAACCATCGCACCAGTTGATAAAATCACCGGCCCGGGCAACGCTTTTGTCGCCGCCGCCAAACGCCGGGTTTTTGGCAAAGTCGGCATTGATATGATCGCCGGCCCCTCGGAAATTCTGGTGATCGCGGATAAGGATAACAATCCCGATTGGATCGCGCTTGATTTGCTTAGCCAAGCCGAACACGACGAAAGCGCGCAATCCATCCTCGTGACCGACGACGCAGAATTTGGACGCGCCGTGGCACGAGCCGTAGACAAACGGTTGGAAACCCTAGAACGCCGCAAAATCGCAGGCGCAAGCTGGCGCGACAATGGCGCTGTGATCACCGTAACGGATCTGGACGAAGCCGCAAGACTGTCCAATCGCGTGGCCCCGGAACACCTTGAGCTATGCGTCGCTGATCCTGATGCGCTGAGCGAAAAAATCACCCACGCAGGGGCGATTTTTCTTGGGCAATATACACCCGAGGCCGTGGGTGACTATGTTGGTGGTCCTAACCACGTCCTGCCCACCGCGCGCTCCGCCCGGTTTAGCTCGGGCTTGTCTGTGATGGATTTCATCAAGCGTACAACCCTGTCAAAAATGACACCCGAATCCCTGCGCGCAATAGGCCCCGCGGCGCAAACTCTGGCCATCAGTGAAAGCCTTGAGGCGCATGGATTATCCGTGCGTGCGCGGCTGGATTCGTTGAACGACTGAACAGAATTCAGCGTTAATTGGTCAGACGTAGCTGGGGCTTTGCCCCGCCACATTGTAAACAATGTGACTCCCCAGGATATTTTTGCTCAGAAGAAGTAATGGAACATTAACTATGATCTCGCAGCATAGTCGAGCGGTACAGGCGGGGACGCCGATGGCCGCCTCAGGAGAAGCTCCCCGGCTTGACCGGGGAGTGGATCGCTGACTTCTTCTGAGCAAAAATATCCCCGCCGGAGGCTTCAAGTCTTTGAGCGCAGATCAAAGATGCAGGTAATTATTACTAAGCGAATTATACCCGCCATAAAGGGTAAAGGGATGTTGGCAAAGCGTAAGACAGAAGGGCGGGTGCCCGATCTTATGGCTCCTTCTACGTTTCAGGGATATTGCTTGATGCAATCCGTATTACTGCTGCCCGCTGTTAGTGCGCTTTGTTCCGCCCATGAGAAAGGCCCGAAATCTGCCAAGGGGTGGCCGCCTTTAGGAAACCGGCCTCTTCCCTGCTCGACGCATAATTCAGCAGCCCATTGAAGTACCTCCCTGCGCATTGCCCCTTTGGCAAAGCTAGGTTAGGTCTTGGGGCAACCTATGTGTATGAGAAGTTAGATGAGCCGTATCAGCCGTATTGAAATTGACGACCGTGATCTGCCGCCCCCCACGCCCGAGATCGAACAGGAGCGCAAGGTCGCCATGTTTGATCTGATTGAGAACAACACCTTTGCTTTGCCCGCACGCGACGGGCGCGCAATTCCTGCGGGCCCCTATCATGTTGCGCTCTCAATCCGCGATAAACGCCTCGTTTTTGATGTGAACACCGAGGCCGCCGAAAAGGCCGCCGAGTTTCATCTCTCGCTGTCCCCCTTTCGTCAGGTGGTCAAAGATTACTGGCAAATTTGCGAGAGCTATTTCAACGCTGTGAAGAACATGCCGCCCAGCCAAATTGAAACCATCGACATGGCCCGGCGCGGCATCCACAACGAAGGTGCCCGTATTCTAGAGGAACGCCTGCAAGGCAAAGCAGAGGTCGACAACGATACCGCACGTCGCCTCTTTACCCTTATCTGTGTTCTGCATTTTGGGGGCTGAGGAGCGGTATGCATAAACGTCCACAATCGATCCTCTTTTGTTGTGATCACAACTCGGTGCGCTCCCCCATGGCCGAGGGGATTATGAAAAAATTCTACGGCACAGAAACCTATGTTCAATCTGCCGGCCTGCGAAATGATCTAGAGATCGACGGTTTCGCCATCGCCGCCTGCGCCGAAATCGGCGTAGAATTACACCGCCACCGCTCGCGCTCCTTTGAGGAGATGGAACAATGGGGCGACCAATTATCCTCATTCGATCTGGTCGTTGCATTGACCCCAGCCAGCCACGCCCAAGCCCAGGATCTCACCCGGTTTTACCACACAGAGCTGGAATATTGGCCGATCAGCGATCCTTCCGCCCAAGGCGAAACTCGCGAAACAAAGCTTGCCGCCTACCGCGTCTCTCGGGATGAAATCGTTGGGCATTTGATCAACCGTTGGGGCCCTGCGGAGCAAGACTGATATTACTCATCGACGCCCCAAATACCGTATCCCTCCCAACCCGCAAAACGCCGGAGAACCAGATGAGCCATGCCGTAATCAGCCGCTACTATGAAGCCTTTAATGCAGGCGACATCACCGGGATGACCGATTGTCTCTCCGATGATTTCGCCCATGATGTGAACGAGGGCGCGCGCCGCCTTGGCAAAGAGGCATTTGGTGCCTTTTGCGCCCACATGAGCGAAACCTACCAGGAAAACCTGACCGATATTCACGTCTTTGCCAATGCAGATGGCACGCGCGGTGCTGCTGAATTCATCGTCAACGGCACCTACCTCAAAACCGATCCCGGTCTACCTGCGGCCCATGGGCAATCATACTGCTTGCCTGCTGGCGGGTTTTTCACGCTACAGGATGGGCTGATCACGCGGGTCACCACTTATTACAACCTTCAGGATTGGATCGCACAGGTTTCCGAATGATCACTACCCGTGTTCTGCGCGGTGACGCCCTTGTGGCGGCTCTGCCCGAGGTTGCCCGCCTGCGTATCAAGGTATTTCACGCCTTTCCCTACCTTTACGATGGGGATTTGACCTATGAAACGGATTATCTGCAAATCTACCGCAACAGCGATGCAGCAATTCTTGTCGGGGCTTTTGATGGGGAAACTTTGGTGGGGGCCTCAACCGGCACGCCGCTTGCAGATCACGCCGATGATTTCGCCGCCGCCTTTGCCGCCACAGACATTCCCCTGTCTCAGGTGTTTTACTGCGCCGAATCCGTCCTGCTGCCCGCCTACCGCGGCCACGGTATTGGCCATCAGTTCTTTGATCACAGGGAAGCCCACGCGCGCGCCCTTGGCCATACCAAGGCGTGTTTTTGCAGCGTTGTACGCCCGCCAGATCACCCCGCGCGCCCTGCCAATTACGCCCCGCTTGATCCATTTTGGCGCAAACGCGGCTATGCAAAATTGACCGGTGCCCTGGCAGAGTTTCGTTGGAAAGACATCGACCAATCTTCTGAGACCGCCAAACCGCTGCAATTCTGGATCAAAGACCTATAGGCCCCCAAAATCCGGTGGCGCGTGCAATCCTCTAGCGGATCAAACACGATCCCCTAGGCGCAATTTCTTGGCGCGCCTCATCCAATGCGCTGCGCAGCTTGTCTTGATCTTTCATTTTCCAACCATGCTTTAGGTCTTCATACAGGCGCGAATTATTCTCTGCCGCCTCCAATGCACGCAGATCATAGGCTGAAACCAATCCCGCCAATGCCTCGCCATGACGATGGATCAACACCCGCGGCCCGCCCTGCAAGATGCCCTGTAATGTCGACGCCCATCGCAATCGCATTTCCGAAGAATTCATTTCCAAATACATCACACACCTGTTTCTCAATTCATGGCATCATGCCCGCGAAATTCTTACCAAACCGCAACCCCATCGCACGGCACCCAAAGTCGCGCTCATGATCCCCCTTCTTCTGAGCCAAAAATATCCCCGCCGGAGGCCCCGAATTATCCTGAAATTGCCTCCGTCAAAAATTAACGGGATACAGCCCAATTCCCCCTACCTCACGCACCCAAAATTTTGTACAAAATCGGGGTATGTTTTGTACAAAACGTACAAAACTATTTGGGACTAAACGCATGAAAATCGCCACCGCCGCCTATCCGTTCGACTGGTTTTCCAGTTGGTCCCAATATGAGGATAAGCTGGCCCGGTGGGTTTCGGATGCAGCGACCCAAGGCGCGGAATTGTTGGTTTTTCCCGAATACGGCGCGATGGAGCTTGCCTCGCTTGATGGCGCAGATGTGGCAAGCGACCTTGCCCAATCCATCCGCTCGGTTTCTGATAAAATTCAAGAGGTTGATGTATTGCACGCAACCCTTGCTGCGGAATATGGCGTGTGGATTCTGGCCGCCTCCGCCCCGGTTGTGATACCCGAATCGCGCGCGGTAAATCGTGCCCGTTTGATAGCCCCTTCAGGGGCAATTGGCGTGCAAGACAAACAAATCATGACTCGTTTTGAGCGTGAAACATGGGATATCGCCCCGGGCGGCCCGCTGCGGGTCTTTGACACACCTTTTGGGAAAATCGGCATATTGATATGCTATGATTGCGAATTTCCTTTGTTGGCCAATGGCTTATCGGAATGTGATCTGATTCTCGTGCCCTCCTGCACCGAGGCCCTCGCAGGCTATTGGCGCGTGCGTATCGGGGCCATGGCACGCGCTTTAGAACAGCAATGTATCACCATCATGTCCTCCACCGTTGGGATGGCTCCATGGTGCCCCGCTGTTGATGAAAATATGGGCGCCGGGGGGATTTTTTGCCCGCCTGACAAGGGGTTCCCCGGAACTGGCGTTCTCGCCGAAGGGGTACTAAACCACCCGGGGTGGACCTATGGCGAGGTCGATCTGACCAAGATCGCAGAGGTGCGCCGTGATGGTAATGTGCTCAACCGCGCCCATTGGCCCGAACAACTCCCCCGCACCCAAGGTATCAAAACCCTGAAATTAGGCTGATTTGCCCTTGAAAATCAGAGCATTTGGTCCCATTTAGGGGCAGCCCGCCTATATGCGGGTCTAAACATATGGAGAGACCATGGCCAAGGAAGATACGCTCGAATTTCCCGGTGTCGTAAAGGAACTCCTGCCGAATGCGACGTTTCGGGTCGAGCTAGAAAACGGCCATGAGATCATCGCACATACGGCAGGCAAGATGCGCAAAAACCGCATCCGTGTTCTGGCTGGCGACAAAGTACAGGTGGAAATGACACCTTATGATTTGACCAAAGGTCGGATCAATTATCGCTTTAAATAATACCGGCGATATCCACATCAAAGCCCGGCCAGCGGTCGGGCTTTTGTTTTGCGCAGGCCTCATGGGCTGATTTCAGCAATGCGCAACATTTTGGGGAACTACGATGGCGTTTATTCTGGGATCAGGAAGCCCGCGACGGTTGGATTTATTGGCGCAATTGGGCGTCGTTCCCGATGATGTCCGCCCCCCTGATATTGACGAAACTCCCCTAAGGGCCGAACAGCCCCGCGTCTATTGCGCGCGCATCGCTCGTGAAAAAGTGCTAAAAGTTCAATCAGATACCGACGACGTTGTTCTGTGTGCTGATACCACAGTTGCGTTGGGTCGCCGTATCATGGGCAAACCCGAGAGCGCTGCACAGGCCGCTGAATTTTTGATTGCCCTATCGGGGCGCCGTCACCGTGTCATCACCTCTGTCGCCGTACGGCGCGGCAGCACGGTTTGGCAGAAAGACGTCGTATCGCAGGTGAAGATGAAACGGATTTCCGACGTTGAGCTGAACGCCTATCTGCGCAGTATGGATTGGCAGGGCAAGGCGGGCGGCTATGCTATTCAGGGCCCCGCAGGTGCCTTTGTGCCGTGGATCAGCGGCTCCTTTACAGGCATCGTTGGATTGCCTTTGACAGAAACCGCCGGACTGCTGCAAGCGGCCGGCTATGACATATATTCGGAGACATCATGAAGGGTAGAACCATCGTTCTAGACCATATCAATGGTCGTGAGGCTGCTGCCCTTATGGTGGATGGCAAACTAGAAGATCTGATCATCGAAAGCGATGCGCCTGCGATCGGAACAGTCTACCGTGCCCGTGCTGACCGCCCAGTAAAAGGGCAGGGGGGCATGTTTCTGATTACCACAGATGGTTCTGCTTTTCTGCGCCAAGTCAAAGGCTTAACTCCCGGAGAGCAGTTGCTCGTTCAGGTTACAGGCTATGCAGAACCGGGCAAAGCAATTCCTGTTACGCAAAAACTGCTGTTCAAAAGCCGCTATGTAATCGTCACCCCGTCGGCTCCGGGCGTCAACGTCTCCCGCTCGATTCGAGACGAGGACGAGCGCGACCGTTTGTTGGGCGTCGCACATGAAAACATGGGGGAGAGCACCTACGGGCTGATCCTACGCTCTGCCTGCGAAAATGCGGCAGATGAGGACATTGCCGACGATATTGATGCAATGTTGACTGTTGCTGATCAAGTCATGCAAGACGTTGGCACAGAAGCAGAAAAATTGACTGATGGTGACACGCCACACATGTTGGCATGGCGAGATTGGTGTGAACCAGCTGACATCGTAAGTGATGCTGGTAGCTTTGAACATCAGGGTGTTCTTGACGCTCTTGAGGATATCAAAGGCATCCGCGAGTCATTGCCAGCGGGGGCGAGTCTGTTCATCGAACCAACACGCGCTTTGGTGGCTGTTGATGTGAACACTGGTCCTGATGCCTCACTGGCAGCTGGAATCAAAGCAAATATCGCCTGCGCCAAAGCGCTGCCTCGCGCCTTGCGTTTAAGGGGTTTGGGGGGGCAAATTGTTCTGGATCTAGCGCCTATGCCCAAAAAGGATCGCAGAGGATTTGAATCCGCACTGCGTGCAGCGTTTCGCGGTGACGCGGATGAAACGGCCTTGGTCGGGTGGACGCCATTAGGCCATTTTGAGTTGCAGCGTAAAAGAGGACGCGCAACTATTACCGAGCTTTTAGAATGACTTGTCCAATATGTAATGATGAAACGAGCGATAAATATCGCCCGTTTTGTTCCAAACGATGTGCAGATATTGATTTGGGAAAGTGGCTGACTGGAGGCTATTCAATCCCTGCCGCGCCCTCTGAAGATGACGAGTCTTTGCCCGAAATTGCAGAGCATTTATCGGACTTAAAACATTAACTGCATTCTGGGCAAAAAGCCTCTGGACACGGCATCACTGACGTCATAGAACGCCCACACCCAAGGCGAAAGCCTTTCCGGTGCCCGGGTAGCTCAGGGGTAGAGCAGTGGATTGAAAATCCTCGTGTCGGT
>CAXIAD010000062.1:0-16602 GCA_964021645.1 uncultured Cognatishimia sp.
GTAAGCTCATGTTGCACCTGCTGCATCTGTTCTGGGTTTGAGGCTTTGGGGATCATAGGCCGCCTCGCCCAAAACGCGGGCGGCGCGGGGTTGGCCGTGAATGACGACCTCAAGCGATGTTCCCGGTGTGGCCGCTGTGGGTTTGATATAGGCAAAGGCAAGGATTTTACCGACTGTTGGCCCATAGGCGATTGAGGCCGTTGAGCCAACGACAACGCCATCATGCAACACCGCCTCGCCGCCATGACCATCAGCGATGCCGTCGGGTTCGATTTCCAGATAGGCGCAGACCCATGGCGCATCGGTATTTAGGGTTTTGTCGCGGCCCAAATATTCCTTATCTGTGCGGGCAAAGCGTAGGACATCTGCCTCGGCCAGTGTCACCTCATTGGTGAGTTCGCCCGCGCCCTTAAAGCCCTTTTCCATCCGCATGACGTTCATGGCAAAACTGCCATAGTTGGTAGTGTCATGCGTTGTACCTGCGGCCCAAAGGGCGTTGTAAACATCTAGACAGGCAGCGTTTGGCATGTGTAATTCCCAACCAAGTTCACCCGCATAAGACATGCGAAAGGCCCAAACCATGTGGCCCGCAATGGTGATCTCCTGTGCCGAAAGCCACCGAAAGCCCGCATTACTAAGGTCGGCATTGGTGCAGGCGGCCAAGACATCGCGCGCTCGTGGGCCATTCAGCGACAGGGCCGACCAATCGGGTGAAAGGGCAGTGATTGCAACGTCTTCGGCTACACGCTGTTGATCCAGATGATCAAGCAGGCGCTGCTCAAAGAAGGCCGCACAAACAAGATAGAATTTGTCATCAGCCATGCGCACGATGGTTGTTTCCAGCTCAATCCGGCCCCGACGATTTAGCATATGGGTTAGCGTGATGGAGCCGGTTTTTTGCGGCATACGGTTGGCCGTTAGCCTGTCCAGCAGCGCATAGGCATCTGGGCCCTCAATCAGCACTTTGGTAAAGGCGGTGACATCCATAATGCCGACCGCGTCGCGCACGGCCTTAACCTCAAGCGCGACCATATCATCGGCAACTGTGCGATTGAAGGAATAGGCATCCTGCTGGGCGACACCGTCGCGGGCAAACCAGCGGGGGCGCTCAAATCCATAGACCTCTTCATGCACGGCACCCCGTGATTTCAGCAGCTCATATAGGGGGGAGGGTTTGATCGGACGCCCCGCAAGGCGGTTGAAATGCGGAAAGGGGATTTCGTGACGCAGGCAATAATCCTCTTCGGCTTTGACAACCTGCCATTCTTTGGTGGCATAGCTACCAAAGCGGCGCGGATCATAGTCGCGCATGGAAATATCGGCCGCCCCATGTACCATCCAGCGCGCCAATTCGCGGGTCAGGCCGGGGCCCCAACCGATGCCAATTTGTGTTCCACAACAGCACCAATAGTTACGCACACCGGGGGCCGGACCGATCAGGGGATTGCCGTCTGGGGGATGGCTGATGGCACCGTGCACCTCGCGCTGAATGCCCAGATCCGCAAAGATCGGCATGCGGTTCATGCTTTCCTCAAGATAGGGCATAATGCGGTCATAATCCGCATCAAACAGCCAGTTTTCGTAATCCCACGGGCAATGATCGTGCCAAACCGAATTGGGGTTCTCTTTCTCATAGATCCCGATGAGGCCACGTTTTTGTTCCATCCGGATGTAGCCCGAGACCTTTTTGTCGTCACGAATAACGGGCAGCTCTTTTTCCAGCGCCTCAAATTCTGGCACGGGTTCGGTGACGAAATAGTGGTGCGTCATGGATGTCATCGGCAGTTGCAGCCCCGACCATTCGCCCATTTGTCGCGCATAGGTGCCGCCCGCATTGACGACATGTTCGCAGGTGATTGTGCCCTTGTCTGTTTCAACGCGCCACTCGCCGCTTGGCATCTGCGTGATGTTTGTCGCGCGACATTGGCGGATGATATTCACGCCCTTTTGGCGGGCCCCTGCGGCCATCGCCATGGTCACATTGGTGGGGTCAACGTGGCCATCATCTGGCGTATAAAGCGCGCCCAATACGCCGTCCAAATTATAAAACGGGTGCAGTTCGGCGACTTTTTCAGGGCCCACCAATTCGATATTGAACCCTAATGACCGACCAACCGATAACGTGTGGCGCAGCCAGTCCATCTCATCCGTTGTATAGGCCAACCGAAAGGAACCGCAGCCATGCCATGTGACCGGCTGACCTGTCTCGGCCTCAAGCGCACCGGAATAAAGCCCGATGTTATAGTCAACGCATTTTCCCAACCCAAAGCTGGAGGTGGAATGGGTGATTTGCCCAGCCGCATGCCATGTGCTGCCCGAGGTCAGCTCTGCCTTTTCCAGCAGGACCGTGTCCCCCCCCCACCCCTCATGACCAAGGTGATAGGCAAGGCCCACACCCATGACGCCGCCACCGACAATAACAACGCGCGCAGTGCTGGGGAATTTGTTCGCCACAGGGTCAATCCTTTGAGTCGTTTTTTCTCTCGACAGGCTAATCGGACATAAGTACCATCGTCAACTATGAATGGGACAAATGTATCAAGCACGATTCTTGGCCGCCTTGCGGATGAACTTTCTGAGCTAACGCCAGAGGCGCGTAAGGCTGCGACCTATGTGTTGGAGAACCCGCGTGATGTGGGGGTATCCACCGTGCGAGAGATCGCCGAGGCGGCCAACGTAAAACCCAACACCGTTGTGCGCATGGCGCGGCAGGTCGGTTTTGAGGGTTATGAGGATTTTCGCGCACCGTTTCGGGACGCCATCCGCCGGGGGGCCGCTGATTTCCCGGATCGCGCACGCTGGTTGCAGGACATTCGCAAATCTGGCGATTTGGGCGGGCTATATGCCGACATGGTGCGCGATATGCTATCCAATGTCGAAGAAACCTTTGCTGCGATTTCCACCGCCGAGCTAAAGGCCGCAGCCGAGGCGATTTGGGCCTCACGCAGTGTGTTCACATTGGGCGTTGGTGTGAATAATGCCAGTGCGCGCAATTTCACCTATCTTGCCTCGACCGGGATGGTGCAGTTTCATGCAATTCCACGCCCCGGTTCCACGCCTGTTGATGATCTGGCATGGGCAGACAAGCGCGACGTTTTGATCGCTATCACCTGCAAACCCTACGGCACGTAGGTTGTTGAGGCCGTCAAAATCGCACGCGAACAGGGCATGACCATCGTTGCCCTGTCAGACAGCCCCGCCAGCCCCATCATTCGCATGGCCGATCACGGTTTTGTCGTATCGGTTGAGACGCCGCAGTTTTTCCCATCTTCGGTCAGCATCATCGCCCTGCTTGAGACATTGCTGTCGTTCGTTGTTGCCGTCGCAAGTGATGAGATCGTTGAACGGGTAGAAACCTTTCACAAACGCCGTCACCAGCTGGGCATGTATGATGAGGATCAGAAATGAGCGAACCGGTTAAGTCATTGGCAGCGCGGTATTATACTGATCCGCAGGTATTTCGGGTGGAAACCGAGGGGCTGCTGGCGCGGACCTGGCAATTTGGCTGCCATACCTCTGAACTGGCAGAAATTGGCGATTATTCAACGTTTGAGATCGCAGGCGAAAGCCTGTTTGCGATCCGGGGGCGGGACAGCAAAATCCGGGTATTTTACAATGTTTGCCAGCACCGCGCGCATCAGCTTGTGGAGGGTGCAGGCAACACGCGGGTCGTGGTTTGCCCCTATCACGCCTGGACCTATGAACTAACGGGTGAATTGCGCGCCGGGCCTAACATCAAGGCGGTTGAGGGGCTGGATAAATCAAGCATCTGCCTGAACGAGGTGCGCGCCGAGGAGTTCGTTGGTTTTTTGTTCATCAACCTTGATCCTGATGCCGCCCCGATGGAGGAATGGTTCCCAAATGCGCGGGCAGAGTTGACTGAATGGGTGCCCAACTGGGCCGATCTGAAACCGATCGAATGGGTAGATATCCCTGAGAATTGCAACTGGAAAGTCTCGGTCGAGAACTACTCAGAATGCTACCATTGCTCGCTTAATCATCCGACATTTGCCAATGGCGTGGTCAAGCCTGAAACATACGATATCCAACCCCAAGGCATGTGCCTGCGCCACACCACCGAATGCCAAAGTCTGGAGGATATGACCTATGATATCCAATCAGGTTTTGATCATCACGATGAATATTCCAGTTGGTTTTTGTGGCCGATGTTCTCCTTTCAGGTATACCCCGGCAATATCCTAAACACCTATCATTGGCGCGCGATTGATGCGGGTCATGTGGTCGTGTGGCGCGGGTGGTATTCGGTTGGCGGGGTTGAGGATGCCAAGGTGCGCCTGCTTGCCAAACAAGACCGCGAAACCACCGTTGAGGAGGATATTCATTTGGTTGAATCCGTCCAACGTGGCCTAGGATCACGTGGATATCGGCCCGGCCCATTGGTCATAGACCCCTGTGGCGGCGTAAATTCAGAGCACCCGGTAATGCACCTGCAAAAATGGATGAAGGAAGCGATTGATGGCCACCAATCTGGCGATGCCTAGCCAATGGACAGAAGAACAGAAGCTTTTCCCCCAACAGGTTGGTTTTACCTGCCCCCCGTTTGATTTTGATGCTGGCCCGTCAGATTTCCTGCGGATGAGCCCCGAAAGCGTGGGTGTGCATGGCTGGATGCTGCATGTGCCCGATTATGTGCACGGGTTGGATCAACGCAAAAAGAACTTTGGCATGCTGGAGGATTTCGTGCATTGCATGTCCCGCAATGGCGTCGATGTTTGTGGGCAGGTTGGCTCCAACTGGGTGCATGCCAGCGGGTTGGGCGTTGACGGTATTCGCCAGCATTGCGCGGATTTATCTGAGAAATATCAGATCCGTTTCCACATGGCCGGATACGCAATGGTCGAGGCATTGCGCGCCATGAACGTCGAAAAGGTCGCGCTGAACGGCGCGTATCATTGGCCGGAATGGTGGCAGGGCACGGCGGGGTTTCTGCGCGAGGCCGGGTTTGATGTGCTTTGGGCGGGGAATTTTGTCGATCAGGGCTGGTTCCCAGATCAGGAGGCGGTGAACGCGAAACGGTGGATTTTTGACGGTGATCTGTTTGAGAAAAGCTTCTCTTATGTCGCTGATAAAGCCCCGGATGCCGACGCCTATTTGATCAACGGCATGTGTAATTTTCGCAGTGGTCCAAATGGGTTGCCACAACGCCCCCTGCACCTTGCGCGCAAGGTAGAGGGCATGCTGGGCAAGCCGATTATTGGCCATGATATCGCCCTGTATTGGCGGATCATGAAGGATCTGAATATCGCCCCGACCACGCCACAAGGACGGTTGTTGGAGAGCTTGCATGCATAAGATCGTCGCCCTTTGGGCTGTACCGCGTTCCACCTCGACTGCCTTTGAATGGATGATGCGCCAGCGCGGTGATCTGGATTGCCTGCATGAGCCATTTGGCGAGGCATGGTATCAGGGCGAAGACCCGTTTTGGCCCCGCTATAAGGCGGGTGAAAAGACCACCGAGGGCCTAACAATCGAAAGCGTTTGGGAGGACATTCAAGCGCGCGCAGAGGTTGGCCCGGTTTTCCTCAAGGATTTTCCGCATTACATCAACCACATGTGGACGCCAGAGTTCCTGTCGCGGTTCACCCATGCCTTTCTGATCCGCGATCCGGCCAAAACGATCTCCTCAATGTATAATAAATGGCCCGATTTTGATGAGCTGGAGGTCGGATTTCCAGAACAGCGCGCCTTGTTTGATTTGGTGACAGCATTGAATGGGACGCCACCGCCAGTGATTGACAGCGATGACATGTTGGAAGACCCAGCGGCCATGGTCGCGCGCTTTTGCGAGGTGGTCGACATCCCGTTTCTACCTGATGCGTTAAGCTGGGAAGCAGGGGCTGACACGGGGGATTATAGCTGGTGGGATGGTGGCAGCTTTCACGCCAATCTAAAGGCCTCAACCGGGTTGGAACCACAGGTGCGCCGGTACGTTGAGGTCGCAGATGCGCCAGACCGGGTAAGGCGCGTTCATCGGCGCATGAAACCGCATTATGATCATCTGTATCAGCATCGTTTGCGGCCCTGACACTCAGGTGCTCACAGAGCGATTTCAACCAAATCAACGTGAGAGGCAAAGAGATGAGCGCATTTGACGAAGACCTATTTCTCAAGGGGTTAGAACAGCGCAAGGCAACATTAGGTGCGCAGTATGTGGAAAATAACCTTGCAGCGGCGGATGATTTTTCCAGACCGTTCCAAGAGGCCATGACCGCGTGGTGTTGGGGCTTTGGCTGGGGGGATGATGTGATCGACGCCAAGACACGATCCATGATGAACCTGTCCATGATCGGCGCGCTGGGAAAGATGCATGAATGGGAAATCCATTGCCGTGGGGCCATCACAAACGGTGTCTCAACCGAAGAAATTCGCGCCATTATCCACGTCATCGGGATATATTGCGGCGTGCCACAAGCGCTTGAATGTTTCCGCGTTGCGCGCAAGGTCATTGACGAGGGAAAATAGAACGGGCGTGGGATACGCGGTGGCGCGCCATCTGGCATCATCGGGGAAATGTGATAAACGGACGAGAGACAAAACCAGAAGGTATCCCCACATGAGCACCATCACCCGCATTGAACCCGGCATCCGGTCAAGCCGCGTCGTCATTCACGCAGGTACAATGTATCTGTCCGGCCAAGTTGGCAACGCTGAGGACAACATTGCCCAGCAAACGCAGACCTGCCTTGATAAGGTTGAGGCGATCCTGACTGAAAACGGGTCTGACAGAGAACATTTGCTGCAAACCACGATTTGGTTGCGCGATATGTCTGATTTCGCAGCGATGAATGAGGTTTGGAATGCATGGGTACCAGAGGGCCATGCGCCTGCTCGTGCATGTGGTGAGGCCAAGCTGGCGCGCGAGGCGCTGTTGGTCGAGATCATCGTGACAGCCGCTGTAAAAGGCTAAGATCACGCAGTCAAAAATTGCCAGCGCCCCGACATGCCACGAGGCGCTGGTACCCAATATTTGCCCCGCCTTATGCTGCGATAATGGCGCGGATTTTGTCCAAGGTTGCACTGTTGACGGCGACACCATCTGTTGCGGCGCGGGTTTGTTTACCCAGACGCCCCACACCCGGAAGGCGCGCGCCCTCTTGGGCGGTGACGGCCTCGACAAGGTCACTCATGCGGGCACCAAATGCCCCGCCGCTGCTGGCATCTGGATCAATCGCCATAAAGAACTGACCTGTCTTTGGCGGACCACCCACGGTGCCGGAAAACGGGCTGGCGTTGATGCCCAATGTTGCGCCGGTCATTGCTGCGGCCATCATTTCAACCATCAATGCGATGCCCACACCTTTGTAGCCACCGGAGGGTGCCATGGAGCCTTTTAGGCCGACGGCAGGATCGGTTGTCGGGTTGCCCTCAGCATCGAGTGCCCAACCTTCGGGAATCGCTTTGCCTTCGCGGGCGTGCTTCATGACTTCGCTTTTGGCGATGGTGCTGGCGCTTTGGTCGATCAAGACAGAGGCCCCGCCCTGCCCGTTCGGGGCGGCGATCGAAAACGGGTTGGTGCCGACAACAGGTTTGAAGCCACCCGATGGCGCGATTGAGGCAGGCGCGTTGGTGAAACCGATCCCCATCAAGCCAGCAGCAGCAAGACGATGGGTGTGCACGCCAAGCACGCCGCAATTGTAGGAATTGTTGATGGCCAGTGCGGCGATGCCCTGCTCGCGCGCCATGGTGATCAGCTTGTCAAATCCCATGTCGATAGCCGGATGGGCAAAACCTGTGGCCGCATCCACATGGATCATGCCGGGGCGCGGTTGGCTAAGCACGGGCTGTGCTGCACCGTTCACCTTGCCGCATTGCACATGTTCGCAATAGATCGGGATATAGGCCATGCCGTGGCTGGCCACGCCCATCGCCTCGGTGTCAGCGGTGGCGCGGGCAAGTGCTTGTGCATTTGCCTCTGTAGTGCCAGCAGCGATGAGGGCCTGAAGGCTCAGCGCCTCGATTTGGGCGAGGCTGAGTGTTTCGGTTGTGGTCATGTGGGCGTTCCTTGTTCATCTAGGCCGTGTCTTGGGCCTGTCTTGGCCGTAAGGCGATATTGTTTCTGGCCCCGTCTTTGTGGGACAATCGCGTTGGGGGCTCTGCCCACTCACATTGCAAGCAATGCGAGTTCCCGGGATATTTTTGGCCAAAAGAAGCTGGGACCAGAAATGAGAGCATATGTTCCGTAATTTAGTCGTTGTCGTTGACCCCAGCGCCTGCACCCAAAAGGCGGGATTCCTCGGTGGCGGGGGCATAGGTGCGTTGGGCGAAATTGAGAAACGCCTGCCAATCCTCGGGATTTGGGCTGGCGCGGTTTTGTAACGGTTGGGGTGTCGTGATTTCGCCGCCAAGACGAATTGTGACACCATCTGCCTTGGTTGCATGCAGCTCAGTTTGTGGGCCAGTCACGCAAAGCTGGTAGCCATCGCTGGTCACGCTGGCCCCGGCCCATTGCGCCGAAACAGTCACGCGTGAGTGCTGTGGATCCTGCATCGACAAAAGCCGCGCTGAAGCGCCTACGAAATGTGCCAAAAGCAGCGGGTGATTGACCGATTGCAGGGTAATTTCAGAGTTTTTCAGCAGGGATGCGCAATCGCTAAGGCAAGCCCCGGTCAGAATGGGGCATAGGGAGCCAGAGGTTGACGCCCATGTGCCTGTCAGGCGGATTGGCGCGCGTTCGGCCAAGGTGGTGCCGTCATTTAACAGCAAAGCCGCAGATAGGATTTTGCAGCCGGGCAGGTCTTGCATGCACAGCCAGCGCGCTGCCTTTGAGGCCTCTTCGGCCATGCCCCAGCTAAGCCCCGCGCCGCGCGCAGCACGTTTTGCGGTCGCTTCTACTTCGTTCAGAGAATAGCTCATTTGGCTGCCTCCAATTCTGACAGGTCGGGCAGTTCTGGATATACCCAACGATCCGGGTCTCTGCTCATCAGTTCCTCGGGATATGGCGCGCCCGAATACATGCAAATACGCACCCAACGATCAGAGCGGGGATCAAACCGCGTTGCACCAAAAAAGGCCAGTTTGCAGCGCAGCATATCAATCGGCAGCACCTGTGATGAAATCGTGTTATCGCGAATTTCACCGTAGGGGGCGATGGCCGAAATTTGCGCGCGGCGGATGGTGTGGCGGTGTTCAGGATGTTTCAACAGCACCTCGGCCACGCGCGCCCCGTCATCCCAATTCTGTAGCGTTGCATCCAGTGCTGTTGCATCGCGTGCGGGTGCAAGCGGCTGCTCATATTCGGCAATCGGCTCATCAAAGCGTTCGCCAAGGCGCGGTTCCAGTTTCTCCGCAGAGACATACCATGCACGCGCGCAATTTTCCTGCGCGGCCCAGTCTATGTCAAAGGCCCAGCCAAAGCTGTCTTTGACCAAGGCACGCAGGCGCGCGACGGGCATGCTGCCGTCGATATAAAACGACTGATAGTTGCTGTTGGCCATGCAATCGGCAAGCCCGTCAACCATGTCGCCATAGGGCTCCAGCATGAGGGAAACCACCAGTTCCTGCCCCTCTTCGGTCAGGTTTTGGGTTGTCCAGTTGTAAAGCCGGTTCCAGGGGTTGTCATTGATCAGATCATCCCCGGCCAAGAAAACCGATAGTTTTTCAAGATCGGCGCGCAAATCAGCCAGTTTGGCGATCTGGATGGGATGGGCAGATTGCCACAAACCCACAAGTTTTTCATAGCGGCGCAGCACCTGACGAAACTCGGTTACATTTGCCATTTCGGCGGTAACCACACTGCGCACGCGGGCAAGAGCCTCTTCGCGGACAGTGATCCAATTGTTGAACAAAACCGGGTGGTTGACAATATAGGGTGCCATGCCAAGACCGGTAGAATTGCCAATGCCCAGACCGCGCGCAATCGCCGGATCAAGATCGGCGGTTTTCTCACCGCCTTTGACACGGGCCATATGTTGCACAAGGTCACGCACAAAGGTACGCGTCAGAAACACAGAAAGCATTTCAGCCTGAAACGGGGCGTGAATTTCTGCGCGATCGGCGATCATTTCGCGATCCGCAGCGCCCAGTTTACCCGAGCCATAGACAGCCGTTGTGCGCATCAAATAGCCAACATCATCGACGGTTTTCTGGTCAGGTTGTTCACCCGCAGCAAGCCGATCCACAAAGTGTTGCCACAGCCGAACCGACCGGTTAGCCCGAGAAACAGATATCTCTTTTTCGCTGACGCGCCCGGCTTCTTGGTGCGGTACATTTTCAGACAGGCGCTGAATGTCATCAGACGTCGGCACCCCGTCAAACAAGGTGTAGGTGGTATCCCATGCCGTCGCAATCACGCGGTCCGAGCGCATTTCGGGCGGCAAATCATGGGCGAATGCCACCAATGAATACGTCCGATCAGGGCCAGTTGCCGAATAGACGGCATGGCCAACACCCGCATCATTTATCGCAAATTCCGGGCGCGAAAACGTCCAGTTTTCCCGTGCCATACGCCGCGTCAAAATGCGCATAAAGCTAAGGCGCGATTGATGCATTGATCCAAGACGAGACAGGCGCATAACCTGTGCCGGGTCTCTTCTTGGGATGTTTGTCTGCGCGGCTGTCTCCATATGGACTTATCCTTGTGAACCAAAGTTGTCGGCATAGAACTGATACCAGTTCTTGCCCATGATCCCAGCAACCTCTTGGTTGCTTAGGCCGGTCGCGCGTAACCCATTCTCAATATTGCCGAAATCGCGGTTATCGGTGAACCAGTCGGGCATGGGCGGGAAACCCGGTGCCGCGGCGGACCCTTCGCCGTAGTCGATTTCTTTGGACCAGCGTCCGACACGCATCCATTCAACGATGCTGTCGGGTTGATCCTGACAAAGATCGGTGCCGATGCCCAGATGCTCTGGTCCGTATTTTTCCGCTGTACGCGCGATCATCTCGCAAAAGCTTTCGAGTGTGCAGTCGGATTTGTCTTTTAGGTGGTGGGGGTACATTGAGAACCCCATCATGCCGCCATTCTCGGTAACCGCGCGAATGACGTCGTCTTTTTTGTTGCGCAACGCAGGCGACCAATCATAGGGATTGGCATGGGTGATCGCAATCGGGCGCTCACTTATGTCTGCGGCTTCGATGGTAGAACGATCCGCAGAATGGCTCATATCGACGACAAGGCCGACGCGGTTCATCTCTTTGATGACCTGTTTGCCCATGCGGGTGATGCCGGTATCTTCGGCCTCATAACAACCTGTCGCCAGCAGCGATTGATTATTATAGGTCAGCTGCATGAAACGTGCGCCAAGCGTGTGCACGATTTCAACCAATCCGATGTCATCCTCAATCGGGCTGGGGTTTTGAAAGCCAAAGAAGATCGCCGTGCGCCCGGTTTCGCGCGCCTTATCCACGTCAGAGGCCCACTGCCCCTTCATGATCAGATCGGGGTATTGTTCAAACCAGCGGTTCCACTGTTCAAAGTTCAACACCGTTTCGCGAAAATTCTCATGGTACGAAATGGTGACGTGGACAGCGTCCACGCCCCCTTCGCGCATTTGGCGGAAAATCTTTTCCGACCAGTTCGCATATTGCAGATTATCGATCCGCATTAGACAGGCTTTCCTGCTGAGATATAGGCAGTTTTGACCGTTGTGTAGAATTCGGCGGCTGCCTTACCCTGCTCACGTGGACCATAAGAGCTGTCGCCGCGGCCGCCAAAGGGCACGTGGTAATCGGTGCCCGCAGTTGGCAGGTTGACGGTCACAACACCGGTGCGCGCATTACGACGGAAGTGTGTTGCGCGCGCAAGGCTTTGGGTGACGATGCCTGATGTCAGGCCAAAGTTGGTGTCGTTGACGGTGGCCAGGGCCTCGTCATAGCTGCCGACTTTGATGACAGATGTCAGCGGGGCAAACATCTCTTCGCGGTTGATGCGCATGTCGTTGGTGGAGTTCAGGAAAACGCCGGGGGACATATAATAGCCCTGTGTTGGCATATCCAAACGCAGACCACCGCAGGCCAATTCGGCGCCTTCGGATTTGCCCAATTCAACATAGGCAAGGTTTTCGGTGAGCTGCTGTTCGCTAACAACCGGACCCATCTGTGTACCTGCCTCTAGCGCGTGGCCGACTTTCATCGCCTTCGTGCCTGCAACCAGTTTCTCAACGAATGCATCGTGGATAGAGGCGTGAACAACCAAACGCGAGGAAGCCGTACATTTCTGACCCGTGCTACCAAAGGCACCACCCAGCGCCAGCGTCACAGCCAGATCCAGATCGGCGTCGTCCATCACGGCCAAGGCGTTTTTGGACCCCATTTCCATCTGCACTTTGGTCAGGTTCTGGATTGCGGCCATCGCGATGCCTTTGCCCACGGGCACGGAGCCTGTGAAGGAAATCGCATTGATCTTGGGGCTTTCAACCAGACGTTGGCCAATCTCACGACCTGCGCCCATAACGAGGGAGAACAGACCCGCTGGGATGTCTTGCTTGGCGATGATTTCGGCCAATGCAACCGCAGATGCCGGCGTGATATTCGCAGGTTTCCAAACAACGGCGTTACCATAGCAAAGCGCGGGCGCGATTTTCCATGATGCGGTTGCGGTCGGGAAATTCCATGGGCTGATGATGGCAACGGTGCCCACGGCCTCGCGGCGCACATCAATTTCGATGTCCGGGCGCACAGAGTCGGCATTTTCACCCAACTGACGCAGGCATTCCGCCGCGTAATAGGTAAAGAACTGACCCGCGCGAAATACTTCGCCTTTGCCTTCGGCGTGGGGTTTGCCCTCTTCGCGGCTGAGCAGGTGACCCAGTTCCTCGGCGCGCGCCATCATTTCGTTACCGATGTTCATCAGCACGGCTTGTTTACGCTCAATTCCGTAGGCGGCCCATTCACGCTGTGCGACCTGCGCGCGGTCCAAAGTTGCCTCAAGCTGATCAGATGACGCCTGTGTAAACATGCCAACCAGATCGGACAGATCAGACGGGTTGCGGTTTTCGATTTCGCTCGTGCCAGCAGCCCATTCGCCCGCAATCAGGTTCAGTTTAGTATCGGTCATCGGAGTCTCCGGTAAATTCAGGTTCGGCGCAGTATGGACTCGTTTGTTCATTTCAGTCAAACTTAAACATCTGAAATTAACTTCAGGATTTCTGAAATGGTAATCAAGCTGGATATGTTACGCTGCTTTGTGGCGGTTGCCGATGCTGGCAACCTTGCTGAGGCGGCCAATCAGTTGGGGCGTTCGCCCTCGGCTGTCTCTATGATGCTTAAACAATTTGAAAGCCACCTTGGTCAATCCCTGTTTGAAACAGACCGCAAGGCGCGCCTGTCCCCTGTGGGGGTTTTCGCGTTAGAACATGCGCGGCGCGGGCTTGGACAATTTGACCAATCTATCAAGGCGATAGACCTGTTTGCGCAGGCGGGCACAGGATCTGTCAGGCTGGCGGCGGTGCCCTCGGTTGCGGGGACATTGCTGCCCAAGGTGTTAGAGGCTTTCTTGCACAAACACCCCAATGTTCAGATTGATTTGCGGGATATGGATTCAACGTCAATCCTGCATGAATTACAGCATGAGAACATTGATCTGGGGATCGCAACGGCCGCCCCAACGGCCCCCGGCGTGCGCCGCCTGCCCCTGTTAAAGGACACATTCGGGCTGGTTTGCTCTTTGGATCACCCGCTCGCCTGCTCTGATGAGCCGTTGGAATGGCAGCCATTGACGCAGGCAAGGTTTATCGCAAATTCGCTATGTGCACTGATTCAGGCACCGGCGTTTCAGTCGATCCTTGGCACCGCGAACCTAAGCGTGCAAAACACCGTGTCGCTCTTATCAATGGTGCGCGCAAACCTTGGGGTGACCGTGTTGCCGGAAATGGCGGTAAAGCTTGACCCGACGGGTCTGCATTTTCGCCCGCTTTTGGATCAAAGCACAGAGCGGCGCGTTGATATCCTGTTTCGCGAGGGGCAGATTTCACCTGCGGCTGATATTCTGGGACGCCACATCCAAAAGGCCGCGCAAGAGCTGCAATCCTCTGCCTAATTTCGCTAGGCTTGCCAAGATGCCACCTTGCTGAATGCCGATTTCGCCCCAGATCCTAAAGAACGGGCCGTGGCAATAACGCCGCTGCCCCTTGCGTTGTGGCGAATTTCGCTTAAACGCGACTTGCGTACAGATCGAACAGGGCAGACCGTCATGGCAGGCATCATTATCCCTTCTCCTGAAACAACAAGAGAGTTTCGCAGCGCGCTGGGATGCTTTGCAACTGGCGTCACTATTGTGACAACCCAGACCGCCTCTGGCCCGCTTGGCATGACCGCCAATTCATTCTCTTCGCTGTCGATGACGCCGCCGCTGGTGATGTGGGCACCCGCCAAATCATCGCTGCGCTATCCGCATTTCGTCGAGGCAAAACATTTCGCCATCCATGTCCTGCACGAAGGGCAACAAGATCTGGCCTTGGCTTTTGCGCGACAAGGCGATGCGTTTGACCCGACAATCTGGCAGGCAAACGCGCAGAATGTTCCGGTGATAGCAGATTGTCTGGCCCGATTTGAATGTTCGGCCCATGCGGTGCACGACGGCGGTGACCATTCCATCATCGTGGGTAAGGTGACGCAATTGGTGATGAACAGTGGTCGCCCATTGGTATTTGCGCAGGGTCAATATCGCGAGATTACCGACACGCTGTGACGCCGCAGACTTGAATGCGCACATTTGATCCCGCGCAACGATTGCGTGAGAGAAATCACGAAAATACACGCGAAGGTATAGGATCAACAACTCCTCCTAAGCTGTTATCATTTCACCGAATTTCAAAACCCGGCCTTTGCGCTACACCCATCAATGGTTTCGCAAAATTTCACCGAATCTTGGCGCATCCCGCGAATCGCTCATGCAGGGCGCTGCGCGTTTAGGGCCAATTTGATGCAAAGCGGCGCAATGATTCGCAATTTGAATTGTGGCTTTGTTCGCAAAACCGCGACAGTTTGAATGATTTCGCCCAATTAGGGGTCGTCAGCAAACAGCCCCTCTTGGCGAAGTCCCGCCGTATTAACCAAAACACAACTTTTCCACAATTTGCGTAAATTATGCTGATTTTGGAAACGGTGTGATATTTTTCGCCCCCTCATCCTCTGTGAAAATTCTAGATATTTTATATTATTTACAGTAGATTACATATGCCGCCTCCCCACACGACCGCAATTCCCACACAAGCCGATCGCCCACTATCGTTTCGCAAATCGAAACAATACTCCCCTATATCTCGACCCAAACTGCCCTGATTTCGACAGATTTTTACTTTTTTTGGCCACATTCGCTTTCAGAACATTTTGAAATGAATGCGCTTCGTCGTATCAACAGTTCAGTAAGTAAGTGTTCGCGTCGATGTGTTTGTCGATGCGGTTTTCGAAATAGCCGGTGTGTCGTTGTGTGCGCCTGCTTGAACATCCCCGATTGCTCGGGGCTTGGGGTCGCTGCCAAATTGGCCCAGTTCTTGCAGGAAAGATCACCCAAGTTTCGAAAGTTGTTGAGGAGCCGTCGTGTTGCAGCGACGGGCGTACGAGTATCCGGGGGCGCACCACTCAGGCGTGGTGAATATCGGAAATGTTTTTGGGCTGCTATCTGGCAGCTCTCACAGGTAACCCCAGGGGGGAAGAAGACATGCCTAATGGGATAGTATCCGGTACGTCCGGTAATGATGTAATTGAGGTTGGCTACACCGGAGATCCGGAAGGCGACCTGATTGATGCAGGCGATGGTATCAATGGCTCCGTAGGTGACGAAGACGTTGTGCGCGCTGGCGACGGCAATGATGCCGTTCTTAGTGGCGAGGGCGACGACACCATTTATGGTGAAGACGGCGATGACCTACTGCAAAGCGAAAATGGCGACGACAAAGTTTTTGGCGGCGAAGGTGAAGACACGATCAAAACCGGCGACGGTAATGATATAGCCTTGGGCGAAGACGACGACGACAAAATTCTCGGCGAAGACGGTAACGATCTGCTCGTCGGCGGCGAAGGCCATGACATTCTGGACGGTGGTGCGGATGATGACATCCTTACTGGCGGCACCAGAACAGGTGGCGACGGCGACGATTCAATGTACGGCGGCGCTGGTAGTGACCGGTTTGACGTTGGCACGGGTGGCGGCACAAAAACTGTCGAAGGCGACGCCTATTCAGGTTTGTTCGGTTTGGGCGGCCCTGCTGTTGATCCCGATGATATTGACGTTCTGCGCCTTGGTGGCGACGCGACAATCACGCTGGACAACGGCACCGTATTCAGCGGCACACCGGGTCAGGATTTTGACCTTGGCGCGCTAGGCTCTGAAACGGGTCAGGCTGTGTTGGCGGACGGTACTGTCGTGAACTTCAACGAGATCGAAACGATCAAAATTGTCGATCCCGAGACCATCATCTGCTTTACGCCGGGAACGATGATCGCAACGGCACAGGGTGAACGCGACGTTCTATCCCTTAAGGTGGGCGACACCGTCATCACACGGGATAACGGGCTGCGTAAAATTGCGTGGGTCGGTCAGAAAAGCGTTGATCCAATGATGAAGCATGCGCATCCGGGCCTGCGTCCGGTGCTGCTCCATGCCGGCTCTTTGGTTCAAAACATGCCTGATCGCGACATCAT
>CAXIAD010000063.1:0-16359 GCA_964021645.1 uncultured Cognatishimia sp.
ACCATAGCCAAAATGGGGATATGCGTGATCAATGCCGCGGTCAAATAGCACCGAATAATAGGCCATGTTAAGGTGGCCATTATAGTCGATCCAGTCTTTTTCGACCTCCATCAGAGAGGACATAAAGGGAGCGATTTGGGTCATTTGGCGGCCTTTCGTGGGGTGAAAGTTTTGTACAAAACGTACAAAATTGGGGTGAGTTTTGTACAAAACTTTTGCTGTTCTCTGTCGGGTAATTTCGCGGGCGAAATTGGCGTGCACTCAGCCTAACCCAGCTGCGCGGTGGGTTGCAAAAATTTTAACGATTTTGAAGGACAGTTTACAAAGCATGGCCCTAAATCTGTCGATGAATGGCGGCCATGGAAATTTGTGTTGAGGCGAGAGGGTCTCAATTTTATGAATGTAAAATTGACTGCGCACAACGCGAAAGGGCCGCACAATGGCGGCCCCATGTGATGGTATATGAGGTGGATTTAGCTGCTGAGCTTTTGCGCGACCAGCTCGTTCACCGCTTTGGGGTTGGCTTTACCGCCGGTTGCTTTCATCACCTGACCCACGAACCAGCCTGCGAGTTTTGGGTTCGCCTTGGCTTTTTCGACTTGGGAGGGGTTGGCGGCGATGATTTCATCAAGGGCGGCCTCAATCGGACCAAGATCAGTGACCTGTTTCATGCCGCGCGCCTCTACGATCTCGGCGGGGTCGCCGCCTTCGGTGTAGACGATCTCAAACAGGTCTTTGGCAATTTTGCCGCTGATCGCGTCTGAGGCGATCAGGTCGATAACACCGCCAAGCTGTGCGGGGGAAACCGGGCTGGCGGTGATGTCGGTGTCGTCCTTTTTGAGACGGCCAAACAGCTCGTTGATCACCCAGTTGGCGGCGAGTTTGCCGTTGCGGCCTGTGGCGACATCCTCAAAATAGGCGGCGGATTCAGCATCAGCTGTGAGCACGGAGGCATCATATTCCGTTAGGGCGAAATCGGCCATAAAACGGGCTTTTTTCGCATCGGGAAGTTCAGGCAATGTGGCCGCGATATCGTCAACCCAGCCCTGTTCGATTTCCAGCGGCAGCAGGTCCGGATCGGGGAAGTAGCGGTAATCATGCGCTTCTTCTTTGCTGCGCATGGAGCGGGTTTCGTTTTTGTCAGGGTCATATAGCCGGGTTTCTTGTACGACCTTACCGCCGCCTTCGACGATGGCGATTTGGCGGCGTGCCTCTACCTCGATCGCGGCTTGGATAAAGCGCATCGAGTTCATGTTTTTAATCTCGCAGCGGGTGCCCAGATGCGAGAAATCCTGTGTTGCTTGGTATTTCTCGTATTGGCCAGCACGACAGATGGAGACGTTGACGTCTGCGCGCATGCTGCCGTTTTGCATATTGCCATCACAAGTGCCGAGATAGCGCAGGATCTGGCGCAGTTTGGTCACATAGGCGGCGGCCTCTTCGGGGCCACGAATGTCGGGCTGCGAGACGATTTCCATCAAGGCAACGCCGGTGCGGTTGAGATCGACAAAGGACATGTTGGGATCCATGTCGTGGATGGATTTACCGGCGTCCTGTTCAAGGTGGATGCGTTCCACGCGCACAAGGCGAGCCACACCGGGGCCCATATCGACCAGAATTTCGCCTTCGCCCACGATGGGGTGATAGAGCTGTGAAATTTGATAGCCCTGCGGCAAGTCGGGGTAGAAATAGTTTTTGCGGTCAAAGGCGGATTTCAGATTGATCTTTGCCTTGAGGCCGAGGCCCGTGCGCACGGCCTGTTCAACGCAAAATTCGTTGATCACAGGCAACATGCCCGGCATGGCGGCGTCAACAAAGGCCACGTTTGAGTTTGGTTCAGCCCCGAATGTGGTGGAGGCACCCGAGAAAAGCTTCGCGTTGGAGTTTACCTGCGCGTGCACCTCTAGGCCGATGACCAATTCCCAGTCATGTTTCGCGCCCGAGATCACCTTGGGCTTGGGGGTTTCATATGTCAGGTCGAGCATGCCGTGGCTCCGTGTATCGGTGTGTCATGAACTGATTGCGTTCTAGGGCAGGGCGTTGGCGGGGGCAAGAGGCGCGGAATTTTCAAAGTGCTGTAGCCAGATTTTTGTGCGGATATCGTCGCGTTCCGCGTAATCCTGGATCGCTTGCGCCATTTCGGTGACATTGGTGTTGTCTGTGTCCGCTCCAATTTCGGTGAGGCGCATGGTGTACCACGCGGTAATTCCGCCCTCGGGGGCCTCTGAAAATCTAGGGAAAGCCGGGGCAGGGGTTTGCTGCGCTAACCAAAGATTGGGCAGGGATGGCTCAAGCGCAAGGGCGCGCGCGAGGCCGACAACATCAACGGCTCCGCTGGAAAGGGCCTCTTCGGCCTGAGCGCGGGTTTTGATGCCGCCCGTCAACATTAGAGGTTTGGTCGTGAGGGCGCGGGCGCGTTTGGCGAATTCGAGGAAATAGGGACCTGATCCAGCACCATCAGACGCGGATTTTGCGCCGGGAAAATAGGTTCCGCCGCTAATGTCGATCAAATCCACGGATGATTTATCGAGGGCTGCCACGACCAATAGGGCGTCTTCTTCGGCAAACCCGCCTTCTAGCATGTCAGAGGAGTTGAGTTTCACCGCGATCGGGAAGGATGGACCAACGGCCGCGCGGGTGGCAGCAATGGATTCAAGGAGTAATTTCATACGGTTGGCAATAGAGCCGCCGTAGGAATCGCTGCGCTTGTTGAAGAGAGGTGACAGGAACTGACTAAGTAGAAAGCCATGTGCGGCGTGGATTTGCACACCGCCAAAGCCTGCCTGTTTTGCGAGCAGCGCGGTTTTGGCAAAATCTGCGGGCACCTGCGCGATTTCGTCAACGCTAAGCGCGTCACATTGCAGACCGGGCAGGTCTAGCGCGCTTGGTCCTTTGGGGGCACTTGTGGGCAGATAGGCAAGTGCGCCTGCATTGCCTAGTTGCACCCAAAGCTGCGTGCCGTTTTCGCCGCCTTGTTCGGCAAGTTTGCGAAATCCGGCCAGCTTGGACTGCGCGTTCAGCACGAGATTGCCGGGTTTTTCAGCATAGTTCGGGCTGGGCTGCACCTCTCCGATGATGGAGATGGCAAGGCCGCCTTGTGCCCAACGCTGATACAAGCGGTTTTGCTCGGAAGTTGGATGGCCGGTGCCGTCGCCCAATGAATCCGACATGGCAGATTTGGCGATCCGGTTTTTTAAGATGGTGCCACAGGGCAGGTGCAGCGTGCTGAACAAAATATCCTGTGGATGCATGCGAAAGACTCCGGTTGAAATTCTGGGCCCCTAACCCATCAATGAAATGTGGGGGCACTGCAACCTTATCTTATGTATCCAACGTAACGGGGGAATGGGATGATCATACAGCGGATGGGGCCTGTTGAGCACGGGTGATTTGATGCGGTGCGTTTGCGTATGTTGAATTGATATTTGTTTAAGTGGTTGTAGTTGTGGAATAATTTGAAATTGACCTCAGGTTAGGTTGAGGAGGTTTACTGGTTTTTGATAGCTGCAAAGCTGTGTTGTGGTTTGGATGGGAGGTTTGGTTTGAAGGTTTTGGTTATCGGTGCCAGCGGGTTGATCGGCACGCATGTGACCCGCGCGTTGGGGATGGCGGGGCATCAGGTGCTGGGGCTGTGTCGCTCTGACGTGGCGGCGCAAAAGGTTGCGCGTTTGGAGGCCGAGGTGGTGATTGGCGATCTGGCCCGACCAAAGGAGTGGGCCACAAAGGTGCATGACGTGGAGGCGGTTGTGCATGTCGCGGCGGCGTGGGGGCCGGACATGGGCGCAGTGGATCGCGCGATGATTGAGGCCTTGGTGGATGAGGCGAGGTGCGGGCAGGCAAAGCCACGGTTTTTGTATACGGGCGGGGTGTGGTTGTATGGCGCGGGGCAAACCCGCCACGAAGGCGCGCCATTTGCACCCATCGCCCCCTTTGCTTGGATGGTGGAAAATGCCGAATATCTGCGCACAAGTGAGGCATTCGATCTGGCAGTAGTGCATCCAGGGTTGGTTTACACATCAGATATGCAAGGGAGTTTCGCCGGGTTTGCGGCGGCGGGCAAGGCCGGGCAGAAGCCGGAAATACTGGAGAGCGAAGCGATCAGGTGGCCGCTGATCCATGTGCAGGATTTGGCAGAAATATATGCAGATTTGGTCACACGGCATGGGGTAAACGGCGATTTTAATGCTGTGACTGAGGCTGGTATTCCGGTTGGTCAGATTTGCGATGCTGTGACGCGCGCGATGGGGCACCAAAGGAAGCCTGAGGTTTTATCGCGTGCCGCGGCTTTGGCTGCCTATGGGGATATGGCGTTGGGGCCGATGTTGGATCAGGTTGTGCGGGGGGCGCGGCTAGCAGAATTGGGTCTGGTGCCGCGCCATGTTGATTTTCGCGCATCCCTTATGAGGGGAGATGAGTGATCCCGTTGTGGTCAAAACGGATGGTTTCACCAGCTTGCAAACCTTTGATGAACGGCAGGGCGATTGCTTTGATCGCGATTTCCTGCCCCATTTTGGCAAGTCGATCCACTGACACCACGCGGGAGCCATTGGTAAAGCCAAGTTCAGCGTGGCCCCAAAGCAGGGGGTGAATTTCGCGCAGATGGTTTTGCACCACATGATCAAACCCGTGACGCAAGGCAACTGCAAGCGGCTGATGGGCGGTATTGTGATCCGCCAACTTGCGGATGATTTGCCAACTGCGGAAAAGATGAGCCGCCATTAGGTTGGCGTGGTGCTGATCATCGCGACGGTCCAAAATATCATAGACGCCCTCGATGAAATAGCTGATTTCCAAGGTGCCAAACCCGGCGGGATCAACCAAAAGCGCATCAAACCAGACCCAGGTATAGGCACCGGCCCCCCACATGGATTGGGTGCGTGCGGCAGTTCGGCGGGCCTCTAGGTCGAGCTGGGTAAAGCTGCCTTGCCAGCGGGGTAAGAGGTAGTTGCCAAGGGCGCGCATGTGGCGGGGATTGGTTGTATCAATGTCGATCAGGGTTTCAAATTCATCGGCGAGCCGGTTGCTGGCGTTACGTGTGCCCGGAACAAGGGCGCTGCGTGCCGCAAGCAGGGCGGGGGAGCATGTCTCGTAGGCGCAGAATTCATCTAGGATTTCTGAAGCGCGCTGGAAGTGGGCCTCGAATGCCTCAAAGTTGTGCAAGGGGACGTCCTCGGATAGATCGCTGCCGCGCCATGCCCAACCGATATCAATGTGCATATGGGCAACGATCAACGCGATTGCATAGTCGTCAGGGTGATCGGCCAAAATATTCTCAAGCGCCTCGACGCCTTGTAGTAGGGGCGCGCCTTTTTCAGGTTTTCCGTGCAAAAGCGCGTGTTCAGCAGCGCGCACCGCATCAGAGCGGGCACCAAATATCATCAAATCAGCGATGGGCATGCCCGTTTGGGTGCTGGCATGGTTCTGGTCATGGCCGCGAATGTCGTCTGCCAGCTCCTCCCAGCGGTCCTGACGTGCCATAAATAGGCCACGATCGCGGTAGCTGGAATTTTCAACTTGGTCGTCGGTGTCATGGTTGACCGGAATCAGTAATCGGGACTGGATATCCTCAAGCGACATGGGGCCGGACATGGTGGTTTGCGCCGTAGACGCAGGGCGCGGCAGAAGAAATTTCCGCGCAATAGCCTTTAACTGCAGGGGGGAACCCTGTTTCAGTTGTGGCGATTTGAAAAGTCTAAAAGACATTACTGAACTCCGTTAATCTGGAGTTAGAATGCCAAGGCAATCAGGCCGAAACATGGCGTGGGCGCGGAATCATCCGGTCATTTGTAGACGCAAATTGTGCCATACGGGCCTATTCGCCGCCTTGGCGACAAATTGGTTAATGGGGGATTAACCAGAATGCGCCAGACGGCGTGGCGTGGTTACAATAGGGTAAAGGGGTGGCGCTCTGTACGCACAGCGCGATCCTGAAACACCTTTTCCAGACGCGCAATGGCGGGCAGCACATCATAGGGCAGGCGCAGCTTGGTTTGATCCTGCAACACAACAACGACGCGCACAGAAAGATCTAGGCGGCCGTCAAAGCGGATTTTCTCGATTTGATCGAGCGGCACCTCGGCCTCTTGGCCACGGTTTTTCCAGCGTAAAAACTGATCGGTGATCTCAAGCGTGGAGGTGGGGTTTATCAGCACATCAAGGAAGGCAGGCAGGGTGAATAGGCACAGGCCCAGCAATATCCACAGCACAGTGTCGATCATATAAAGCGCGATCATCAAGCAGACCATAAAGACCAAAGCAGAAATGCTGCGCCGATTGCGCCCGTGGGCCATATGAAAAAAGGGCGTTGTGGGTGCAGGTGTTTCAGCCATTGGAATACCTTGGGTGATGGATCACGCTTTGCTACGCGCAATGAAGGGTTAGGTCACGCGAAAAGCGCGCTTGATGTCCTCGATTGCCTCGGTTTGTTGCTGGCTGGCCGGGGTATCATAGGCGCCGAGAATGTCCTTGATCACGCTAAGCAGGGGTTCCCAGTTGTCGGCACCACCAAGTTTCACCAATCGGCGCGCCACGCGACTGACCGCAGGGGTGGCCCCGCCGCATTGCAACATAAGCCAATGACCAAGAACCTGCATTTCAGCGGCCTCTTGGGGGGTGAGGTGCAGGGTGTTGCACAGGGCCTGATTTAGGATGTCGCGATCGTTTTGGGTCGGCAGGCCGGACAACTCAATAAAGGCGGTGGCGATTGTGCCGATGGCAAGATTGGCGTCGGTCACGCTTTCGACGGGGTGCAGGCCGTGACGGCGGCGAAACCCAAAGCGGCGCGCGGCCAAGCGCACATCATTGGCAACGTCAAGAATTTCATGGGTCATCTCGATCGTGTTGCGCGCTCGTTTCATATAGAAATAGATCGCGGCAATGACGCCCAGCACGGTGATGATAAATGGCATTTCGCAGATCCTGAACAGCCATATGTGGCATGAGGTGACGTTTGTTGGGGTCTGGATGGGTAGGTGGATAGGTAGGTAGGCGCCCCGGCGTTGAAGGCAGGGGCACCGGTGTGAGGGGTCAGCCCAATATGCGCGAAACCATTTCAGAGGTGTCACGGCTAAGGGTGGGGCTGGCCATGATGCGGGTGAGTTGCTGTTTGATCAGCGCTTGTCGGTCGCCATCGTAGCGCCGCCAAGTTTGAAAGGCAGCACACATGCGGGCGGTGGTTTGGGGATTCAGCGGATCAAGTTTGATCAGCCAATCTGCCATCAATTCATAGGCAGCGCCTGATTTATGGTGAAAGCCCGCGTGGTTGCCCGCAAGCGTGCCAAAGACGGCGCGAAAACGGTTGGGGTTTTGCATGCTGAAATCAGGATGCGCGGTCAGGCCGTTAACCAAGGTCGCGATTTGGTCGGGCTTGGCGAGGGAAACCTGAAGGCCAAACCATTTATCCATCACCAGGCGGTCGTCTTTCCATTGAGCATAAAACGCGGCGAGGGCGTCGTCTCCTGTGCCTGCCTCGATCAATTGGGCAAGGGCCGAAAGCTGCTGGGTCATATTGTCAGCAGTGGCGTATTGCGCGGCGGCAAGGGTGCCTTTGTCTTGGCGGGTTAAGAGGGAGAGGGCGGAACCTGCGAGGCTGCGTTTGCCTGCACTATCAGCGTCGGGTGCATATGGGCCGGTGACTTGGTTGTCAGCATAAAGCGCCGGGAGCAGGTCAGAAAGGGCCGCTGCCTTGGCGTCGCGCAGGATCTCGCTGGCGGCGTGGATGGCATCAGGATCCGGGGTGTGGCCCATTTCGTGCAGGATGCCTGCAAGTTCGCTTTGCGAGGGTTGGCCAAGCATCAAGGCGCGGTAGGCCGGATCAAGTGTTGTGTCGCCTATCACAGCCACCAGCCCGGAGAGATAGGCGGGATTGGGGGCGGCTCCTGTGCGGATCATATCAAGCAGGGTATCGCGTGCCAGATTGCGGCCAGATTCCCAACGGTTAAAGGCATCGGTATCATGGGCCAGCAAAAAGGCGCGGCGCGTATTGTCGATGTCTTGTTTCAGCATAACGGGCGCTGAGAAGCCACGCAGGATTGAGGGGATGGGGCGCGCGGAAAACCCGTAGAAGGAAAAGCTTTGCTGGCGCTTGTTCATTTCCAGAACGGTGCTTGGCAGCAGTTCCTCGCCCGTTTCAGAAAGCAGGCCGATGCGAATGGGGATGACGCGGGGTTTTTTGTGTTTTTGCCCCGGTGTGGGGGCGGTGGTTTGTTTAAAGGTCAGGGTAAAGGTGCCCTTGTTATAGCTTTCCTTAACGGTGAGTTCGGGCGTGCCTGAATCCGTATACCAGCGCTTGAATTTCTTGAGTTTGCGGCCTGTGACCTCTTTGAAGACGGCGAGCCAATCCTCAATCGTGGCGGCATCGCCATCGTGGCGGTCAAAGTAGAGATCGAGCGCCTTGTAATAGGCTGCATCACCAACGAGGGTTTTGAGCATGCCGATGATTTCGGCACCTTTTTCATAGACGGTGGCGGTGTAGAAATTGTTGATTTCCTGAAAGCTGTCAGGGCGCACGGGGTGGGACAGGGGGCCTTGGTCCTCGGGGAACTGGCGCGCGCGCAGATCAATCACATCGCTGATGCGTTTCACGGCGGCAGAGCGCATGTCGGAGGTGAACTGGCTGTCGCGGTAGACGGTCAGCCCTTCCTTAAGGCAGAGCTGGAACCAATCGCGGCAGGTGATGCGGTTGCCTGTCCAGTTGTGGAAATATTCATGGGCGATGATGGCCTCGATACGTTCAAAATTCATATCGGTGCTGGTTTCGGGGGAGGCTAGCACGCAGGAGCTGTTAAAGACGTTCAGGCCCTTATTCTCCATCGCGCCCATGTTGAAATCATCCACGGCAACGATGTTAAACAGATCAAGGTCGTATTCGCGGCCATAGACCTTTTCGTCCCAGACCATGGAATCCTTGAGCGCTTGCATGCCAAAGGCGCATTTATGTTCATCGCCGGGACGGACCCAGATGTTCAGCTCAACCTGTTTGCCGGACATGGTGGTGAATTGGCCCGCATGGTTAATGAGATCGCCCGCCACCAGCGCAAAGAGGTAGGCGGGTTTTTTCCAAGGATCGGACCAATTGGCAAAGCCCACGCCCGCGGTACCGGGATTACCGTTGGAGAGCAGCACCTTTTCAGGGCCCTCAACGCGCACATCAAAGGTGGCCATCACGTCAGGACGATCAGGGTAGTAGGTGATTTTGCGAAAGCCTTCGGCCTCGCATTGGGTGCAATACATGCCGTTTGACATATACAGACCCTCAAGGGCGGTATTGGTTTGCGGTGAAATCTCCACCTCGGATTGCCAGATAAACGGCGCATCGGGCACCGTGGCTGTCAGCCCCTCGGCAGTGACATAGGGTTTCCAGTCTTGGCCATCAATGGAGGCGCTGATCAGGCTAAGGTTTTCGCCGTGCAAAAAGAATGTGCGGTCGGTGGTGTCTGGATTAGGGCGGAATTTGATGCGGCTGATCACGCGGGTTTTGGTGGGGTGCAAGCGGAACGTCAGTTCTACCCCGTCGATCAGATAGCCAAAGGGGGTGTAATCTTTGAGATAAATCGTCTGAGGGGCAGCGTCGCGCATCGGGGGCTCCTGAATGGTTTGCCCAAAGATGTAGCGGATGTGGCCGCAGTCGCAAGATGCGGAATGCGCAGATGGGTAAAGAACGTGGCCCTGTTGGGGGATTGGTGTTTGGCGCGTGGGTTTCATGAGCGGGTTTTGGCCATCAGGCGGCGTGAGCGGGTGTGCCGCCTCGGGGATATTTGGCGCTGGGCCAATTGTCTGGAAAATCAAGGAGGTGCTTTCGCGCAAGCGGCGGGTTCTGTGCGTTGCCGCGTGCAGGCGATTGATCTACCAATGATTGGCCTACCAATTGTCCCAAGCGAGGAACCAGCATGACCACGCGTATCGAAACCCACGGGCTGCAAGTGGCAGCCAATTTCGCCGATTTCATCGAAAACCGAGCCTTGCCGGGAACGGGGGTGTCTGCGGTTGAATTCTGGGCGGGGTTAAGCAAACTGGCGCATGAGCTGGGGCCAGAAAACCGGGCGCTGCTGGAAAAACGCGAAGATTTACAGGCGCAGATTGATGCGTGGCATGTGGCGCATCGGGCGCGTCCGCATGATCACGCGGCCTATAAGGCGTTTCTGGAAGAGATCGGGTATTTACTGCCCGAAGGCGGGGATTTTGCGATTGATACCACGGATGTGGACCCAGAAATCGCACAGGTTCCGGGGCCGCAATTGGTGGTGCCGATCACCAATGCGCGCTATGCGTTGAATGCGGCAAACGCGCGGTGGGGGTCATTGTATGATGGTCTGTACGGCACAGATGCGATGGGCGTTGAGGCCCCCAAAGGCAGCTATGATCGGGGCCATGGTTCGCGGGTTGTAGCACGCGCACGGGTTTTTCTGGACGAGGCCTTTCCTATTCAGCGGACATCCCATGCGGATGTGCGCCGCTATCATGTGCAAGATGGCGTGTTGTTGGTGGATGATCAGCCCTTGGTTCATCCTGAGAAATTTGCTGGCTATCGCGGAAATCCCAAGGCCCCCGAGGCGGTGTTGTTGCGTAACAACGGGTTGCATGTCGAGCTGCGATTTGATCGGGCGCATCCGATTGGCAGTCGGGATCAGGCTGGATTGGCGGATGTGGTGCTGGAAAGTGCGATGTCGGCGATCATGGATTGCGAGGATTCAGTGGCCTGTGTGGATGCTGAGGACAAAGTGCAGGCCTATGAGAACTGGTTGGGGTTGATGCGCGGTGATCTTGAGGCGCATTTGCAAAAGGGCACAAAATCGGTGACGCGCCGGTTGAATGGGGATCGCAGTTATATTGCACCGGACGGAGGGGCGATGTCGCTAAAGGGGCGGGCGTTGTTATGGGTGCGTAATGTCGGGCATCTGATGACCAACCCAGCAGTACTTGATCGCGATGGTAATGAGATATTTGAGGGGCTGCTGGATGCGCTGACCACCGTCACATTGGCGATGCATGATTTGGCGCGTGAGGGGGGCAATTCTGTGCATGGCTCTGTTTATGTGGTGAAGCCCAAGATGCATGGCCCTGAGGAAGTGGCGTTTACCGATCGTATCTTTGACTGTGTTGAGGAGATTTTGGGTCTGCCGCCTCACACGGTCAAGATCGGCATCATGGATGAAGAACGCCGTACCACGGTCAACCTGAAAGAGTGCATTCGGGCAGCGAAATCGCGCGTCGCCTTTATCAACACAGGGTTTCTGGATCGTACGGGGGATGAAATCCACACCTCTATGGAGGCTGGGCCGTTTAGCCGCAAAGATTTTATCAAGCGCAAGGGCTGGATCGGGGCCTATGAGAATATGAACGTCGATATCGGGCTGGAATGTGGCTTGCAGGGGCGTGCGCAGATCGGCAAAGGCATGTGGGCGATGCCGGATTTGATGGCGGCAATGTTAGAACAAAAGATCGAACACCCCAAATCTGGGGCGACATGCGCTTGGGTGCCTAGCCCGACAGCGGCGACGTTGCATGCGTTGCATTACCATCGGGTTGATGTGATCGCGGTTCAGGATCGCCTGAAGGCAGGGGGGCGGCGCGCCCATGTTGACGGGGTTTTAGAAATCCCGCTGGCGACCTATCGCAAGTGGAATGACGAACAGGTTGCGCGTGAAGTTGAAAACAACGCCCAAGGGATATTGGGATATGTTGTGCGTTGGGTGGATCAGGGGGTTGGGTGTTCCAAGGTGCCTGATCTCAATAATGTCGGGTTGATGGAGGATCGCGCCACCTGTCGGATTTCGGCGCAACACATCGCGAACTGGATGCACCATGATATTGTGAGTGCGCAGGATGTGATGGCGGCGTTGCGCAAGATGGCGAGCGTGGTTGATGGGCAAAACGTCGGTGATTCAGAATATGCGCCGATGGGCCCAGGGTTTGATGGAATTGCGTTTCAGGCAGCGTGTGATCTGGTCTTTAAGGGGCGAGTACAGCCATCGGGTTATACGGAACCTGTTTTGCACGCGCGGCGCTTAGAGTTGAAAGCAATGGGCGGGTTGTAGGGTTTAGGGGCTGTCTGCCCCCAACGTCGAACGCGAAATGCGTTCGACGTCTCCCCCGAGGATATTTGAGCCCAGAAGAAGCGCGGACGGGCAAAATTGGCGAAGCCGTGGGAGGTGACGCTGCGAGCTGCCAGAGATTTTGTGCAGTTAAGTCTTTCTCATCGGTGTTGTGCTACCTATGCTGGCGGCGAACTATAGGAAGAGGCACCATATGGCGCGGCCCATCGTTGGTATTATTGGCAACCAATATTTGATGAATGATCAATACCCTATCCATGCAGGGGGCACGATGAATTCCGAAGCGGTTGCCGCTGTGTCTGGATGCATGCCGTTGTTGATTCCTGCGGATCCGCGGTTTGTCTCGGTTGAGGAGTTGATGGGCAAATGTGATGGGTTCCTTTTGACGGGGGGGCGGCCCAACGTGCATCCCGAAAATTACGGCGAGGCAGAGACTGAGGCGCATGGTGATTTTGACCGGGCCCGTGATGCGATTGTTTTGCCACTGGTGCGGGCTTGTGTTGAGCGTGGACAGCCTTTCATGGGTATTTGCCGCGGCTTTCAAGAGGTGAATGTCGCTATGGGCGGCTCGCTCTATCCAGAAATTCGTGATTTGCCGGGACGTGACAATCACCGCATGCCGCCAGATGGCACGCTAGAAGAGAAATTTGAGCTGCGCCATAGTGTTAGTTTTACTCAAGATGGGGTATTTCATCAATTGATGGGCGCGCCTGAGGTGATGACCAATACATTGCATGGCCAAGGGATCAAGGCGGCTGGAAAACGTGTGGTAATAGATGGGCACGCGCCTGATGGCACACCCGAGGCAATATACATTGAGGGCGCATCCGGATTTACATTGTCAGTACAATGGCATCCAGAATGGGATGCAATCAATGATCCGGTATCACGCCCGTTGTTTGAATCCTTTGGTCAGGCAGTGCATTCCTGGGCACAGGCGGCCTCTGACGGCGTTCGTAAACGCGCATAACCTCGCCAGGCTCACCAATCCGAGGACATCCGCCGGAGGCGGGGGACGAGTAGACAAGCGGGGCCCGTTAGGGCCCCTCCGGTTGGTAACCGCCATGATCAGGCGAAAAGGTCAAAATCATGCATTAACGGCAGGCGGCGCGCGCGCTTGCCGGTAAGATCAAACAGAGCGTTGGCAAGTGCCGGGGCTGCTGGTGGTGTGCCGGGTTCCCCTGCGCCGCCCATGTGTTTTTGGGTTTCCAAAATGGCGACCTCTGTTTTTGGCATCGTATGCATACGCAGCGCATCATAGTCGGGGAAATTCCCTTGTTCGACTTCGCCCTCTGCAAAGGTGATTTCGCCAAAGCACGCAGCAGACAGCCCGTAGACCATCCCACCAAACATTTGCGCCTTCACTGTTCCGGGATCAAGCGCGAGGCCCATGTCACAGGCAATCCACGCGCGGTTTATCCGGATCAGCCCGTCTTCATCCACAACCTCAATCACCTGTGCAACCGGAGTGCCAAAGCTATAGGCAAACCCAACGCCGCGCCCGATTCCAGGCGTTTTCTTACCCGTCCAACCTGACATTTCCCGCACCGTCTCAAGCACCTTTGCGCCGGGTTCCCATTCGGCCCGTGCAGCCTCTAGCCGGAATTCTAGCGGATCGCGACCAGCTGCATGCGCCATCTCGTCCATAAAGCTATCGATGAAAAACCCGTTGAAGGAATTGCCAACGGATCGCCAGAACCCAACTGGAATTGGGATGTCTGAGATGTGACCCCGAACCCGGAAATTTGGAACAGCATAGGGCGCGTTAAACGCGCCTTCGACATGGACTTTGTCAGGGCCAGCCGGGGGCATATCTGCAAGGCGGGCCATGACCTGTTGCGCCGGAGACGCGGCCGCGATTTGTGCGTCGATCATCACGGGTTTGCCGTCTTTGATTGCACCATGAAAACGCGCCATCGCGCCGGGGCGATAAAAATCATGGCGCATGTCCTCTTCGCGCGACCAAGTCACCTGAACCGGGGTGCCTTGCATGGCAACTGCTACTTTGGTCGCCAAAACGGAGAAATCAACCTCACCGCGTCGGCCAAAGGCACCGCCCATATAGGTGGTGTGTATCTCTACTGCCTCGGGTTCTAGGCCCGCCGTAGTTGCGCAATGAGATTGCGTAAATGTTGGCGCTTGATTGCCACACCAAATCTGCAAAGCGTCGCCAGTGAAATGCGCTGTGGCGTTCATTGGTTCCATCGTGGCGTGGGCTAAATAGGGCAGTTGGTACTCTGCGCGCAGCTCGGTTGCGCCTGTGGGCAGGGAGCCAACATCGCCGTCATCGCGCATGGTGGAGTTGGGCTCATCACTAAATGCTTCGGCTATTTTGGCAAAAATCGCATCGGTTTCTGGCGGATATAAAGCAGCATCTTGCCACTCAATCTCTATCGCTTCCAACGCTTGCATAGCGAGCCAGGTGTTAGTGGCAACCACAGCAACGCCATTGCCCAGATCGACGATTTTCTCAACGCCGGGCATAATATGCGCGGCTGAGGCATCATAACTGATCATGGCGCCGCCCAGTTTCGGGTTCATGCGTAGACTGGCAAAACGCATATTGGGCAGGCGCACATCAATTCCAAATTGCGCAGTGCCTGTGACCTTGCCCACCATATCAACACGCGGTTGGGATTTGCCAAGTAGGCGCCATTCGGAGGCGGCGCGCAACTCAACATTCGGCGGGGAGATTTGGGCTGCGTCTGCGGCGAGTTCGGAATAGCTGAGTGTGGTGCCATCGGGGGCAATTACGTGGCCTGCTTGGGTTTTTAGTGTGTTGCGCTTAACGCCCAGCCGATCGGCGGCGGCCTGTTTTAGGGTTTCGCGGGCTGTTGCCCCGGCCTTGCGCATACGCTCAAACCCGTCGACCATCGAGGTTGATCCGCCAGTCGCGTGCAGGTTCAATACCTTACCAACCACACCCAACATTTCACCCAACCCATGTTGAAAATCGCTGATGTTATATCTGCGATTGGGCAGGGCATCCGCGATAAAGGCGGAGTTATAATAGGCCTGTGCTGCGGGGCCATGCAGAACGGTGATTTGATCTAATTCAACATCAAGTTCCTCAGCGATGAGGGCGGCCCAAGTGGTGCGCACGCCCTGACCCATTTCAGCCCGCGGCGCAAAAAGGGTGACGCCTGTTTGATCAATAAGAACAAAGGGGTTGAGGGTGGTTTCGCCTGCGCCGGGTTTCAGCGGGTTGGGGGCGGGGCGGCTGATATAATAGCCCCCAAAAGCAACCCCACCAACGATGGCAACAGAGCCAATAAGAAAGGTACGACGGGCGATTTTTCCGATACGGCTCATGTCTTAGCCCTCCGTCGTTTTAGCGGCTTGATGGATGGCGGCGCGAATGCGGGGATAGGTGCCACAACGGCAAAGGTTACCCTGCATGGCGTCATCAATATCAGCGTCTGTTGGGCTGGGGTTTTCCGCCAGAAGGCTTGCGGCTTGCATGATTTGACCGGACTGGCAGTAGCCGCATTGCGCGACCTGATGATCGACCCAGGCCTGTTGAATGGCGGCCAATGCGTCGGGTGTGCCGACGCCCTCAATCGTGGTGATGGCGCCATCGACATCCGCAAGGGTCACCTGACAGGATCGCACGGCGACGCCATCAATATGCACCGTGCAGGCACCACATGCGGCAACGCCGCAGCCAAATTTAGTGCCCGTTAGGCCAACCTCATCTCGAAGCACCCACAGAAGGGGAACATCATTTGGCAGCTCTACGTGGTGTTGTGCACCATTGATGGTGAGGGTGGTTGGCATGGGGCGCTCCTGTAGGGTGAAGTGGTGCGGGTGGTGGTGTTGGATGTATTTCTGACAATATCTTCTATTAGTGTCAGAGTGTCAATTGACATTTTTAGGGTAAAATGTCAGGGGTGATTTATGCAGATTTTGGATGTTGAAAACCCAACGAGTAAGAAAGCGCAGGCCATTTTGGAGGCGGCGTTTCAAGCGTTTTGCAGCTATGGTTACCGGCGCACCTCGATGGAGGATATCGCGCGCGGAACAGGGATGTCGCGCGCGGCATTGTATCTGCATTACAAGAACAAAGAAGATATTCTGCGATCGCTAATGCAATACTATTTTGCCGGGGCTTTGGGCGCGGTTGAGGCCGCGTTGCAGGCGCAAGGCACGTTGGAAGACAAACTGCTGGCGGCGTTTTACGGCCAAGCGGGGGAGGAGTTTGAGGTCTTATTGAACTCGCCTCACGGGGATGAATTGATGGATGTTAAATCATCCTATGCTGCACAAATCGTGACCGAAGGAGAGACAGCCCTCGTGCAGCTATATC
>CAXIAD010000064.1:0-16200 GCA_964021645.1 uncultured Cognatishimia sp.
GAACAGGGTCATGCCGGGGGCACGCATGTTCAGGAAGGTGGTGATCATGTTGATGGCACCTAGGATGGATGAGGCACCAGAAACGTGAACCGCAAAGATCGCGAGATCCATGGACATGCCGGCCTCGGATGTGGAGAGGGGCGGGTAAAGAACCCAACCAACACCGGATCCAAGTTGGCCATTGCCGCCGGGGGCGAACATGGAGGCCACACCAAGCGAAGTACCAGCAACATAAAGCCAGAAGCTTAGGTTGTTCATGCGTGGGAACGCCATGTCAGGCGCGCCGATTTGCAATGGCATGAAGTAGTTGCCAAAGCCGCCGAACAGCGCCGGAATAACCACGAAGAACATCATCAGAACACCGTGATAGGTGATCAGAACGTTCCAGAGGTGTCCGTTAGGTGTACACGGGCCGTCGCCGCCGCCCAAAAAGCGTGCGCCTTCGAGGCACATGTATTGCACACCGGGTTCCATCAGCTCGATGCGCATCAGGACGGTGAAAAATACCGCAATTAGACCGACGAATGCCGATACGATAAGATAAAGTAGGCCGATATCTTTGTGATTTGTCGACATGAACCAGCGGGTGAAAAACCCACGATTGTCTTCATGTTCGTGGCCGTGAATGGCTGCGTCTGCCATGCGGTCCCTCCTGTTTATTTTGCTCAAAGGGCGTCGAAGAGACTCCGCTACCCGGATTCCTTATCGTTCTAGTGTGCCTGAGGCGGCTCGGCAATGTCAGTATTTGACGCAGGTCAATAAAAAGTAACCCAATGGGTTGAAATGCCGAATTTTTCGCAGGTTTACGGCCCAATAATAGCAGCTGATTCCGGGAGCGGGGTAAAAATCAGGCGTAATGGGCCGAATTGGCGAATAGGTGGCATGATTGAAAATCTGGAATCTGCTGATTCAGTTTGCGGAAATCACGACAGGGTTTCACGGTAGTGCGACGTGTTGGGGCGGATCTGGGCGATGAGACTGGATGGGATAGCTGCGAGGGGGCATTTGACAAAATAAAACCCCGCCAAAACTGGCGAGGTTCGAGATGTATAACAATCTATCAGCACGACCCCGGCCAACAATCGAGTGACATCGAGGTGGTGGCGTGATCAATCGGTTGTTGTGGTTTCTTCTGTTTCGGCCTCTTCAGCGACGTCATCGCCCGCTTCTTCGGCAACCGGAGCAGGGGAGAGAGATACGAGGAATGCTGTAATGTCTTCGCCACCCTTTTTCAGCTTGAAGGACATCTTGGTTTTACCATTGGTGCCCTGTGCTTTGAGGAATTTCTTGGGGTTAGCAGTGAATGCTACCAAGGTTTCCTCATCCCAAACCAAACCAGCAGCTCCCGCTTCGATCAAGGCCTTGGAGTATTTGAAATCTCCGGTGCCAGCCGTGCGGCCAATCACACCATACAGGTTAGGGCCAGTTTTGCCGCCCTTATATAATGTCTCTCCCTCAGGGGACACGATCATGTGGCATGCTTTGCATTTCTTGAATGTTTTTTCGCCCTTGGCGATATCGCCGTCAGCATAGGCAGGCGTCATCAATGCCAAAGTTGCCGCTGCGACCGTGAAAAAAGTTTTCATGTCGTCCTCTTGTGTGTTGTGTGCCTTCTTGGGCAGCATCCCCTAAGGGCTCACAGAGTTCAACGGACAAAACAGCGCGGGGGCTGCATTGTGATCATAAGGTAGGTGCCACCCCCATATTGGGCTCAATCGGGGGCGGCTTTGGTATCTGAATCAGCTACGTGAGGGGTAAATGCCCTCTAGCGCGATGCAGTAGTTCAGAGCGAGATATGGATGCATGTTATTGTGCGCCTGACTTCCGCCTGTACTGGTTGTTGCTTTCATTTGAGCATTTGGCGCATCGGTGAAAAGGTTGAACTGTACGTTGCCCTCATCCGCAGGAGCATGGCCAGCAGGAAGATGTTGGTTTGCAGCTGCATTTGAGCAGACCGGGTAATGAGAATGCGATGGAATTTCATTGGTGCTCAAGGTGTGGTATTCTTCACCAGATTTGTGCCCTATGCGGCGCTCTGTTAACCCGGGGCCTCTACCTTCGTGCATTGGAGAGCGGCCACGCAGATCAGGTAGAGCAAAGGATGTTCGGCCATCCCCACCATAAATCGTACCAAGAAGACTAAATAATGATGTGTGAGAACTGATCGCTAGCAACTGGCCATCACATTTCGCCCAACCACGCGGGGCAAAGTCGAATCCGAATGCTTGGATTTGTCCAATAAAAGGTTCCATTTTTCTCTCCTGTCAAAATTTTCATTGGTGCCGAATACAAGGCACAAGTTAACTTTCCTCAATCATGACGAGAAGTCCAACAAAAAATGCTCATTAAAATTGCGTGAAGAGAATTCCAGCCATTATGCCTAAGGTTGATTTTAAATCAACAATTAGTCGGTGGGATGGCCCATGACTTTCCAAAAGCTGCTTTGTAAGGCGACGTCGACATCGTTCATGGTGACAGGCAGCCCCAGATCAACCAATGAGGTCACGCCGTGCTGGGTAATGCCGCAGGGCACAATGCCGGTAAAATGATCAAGGTCAGGTTCGACATTGATGGATAGCCCGTGAAAGCTGACCCATTTGCGCAAGCGAATGCCGATGGCGGCGACTTTGTCCTCTTGGGGGGCACCTGATGGGGTCAGGGGCCTGTCATGGCGCGCAACCCAGACGCCCACGCGGCCCTCGCGGATTTCGCCTTTGACGTTGAATTGATCCAATGTGTCGATAACCCAGGTTTCCAGTTGATGCACAAAGCGGCGCACATCGCGACCACGTTTGCCCACATTCAACATGACATAGGCCACGCGCTGTCCGGGGCCGTGATAGGTGTATTGGCCGCCGCGTTTAGATGTGTGGACGGGAAAGCGGTCGGGGTCGGTCAAATCGGCAATTTTGGCGGAGGTGCCTGCGGTATATAGGGGGGGGTGTTCGACGAGCCACACGGCCTCTTCGGCGGTTCCGGCTGCAATGGCCTCGGCGCGGGTTTCCATAAAGGTGACGGCGTCAGAATATTCGGTCAAGCCGTCGGTGATGATCCACTCTACCATGATTGCGCCCTTTGCGGTGTTTTGGATTACAGCAGAGATACCATAAACCCGAGATCTGACAGATCAAATTTTGCGGCAAATCTGTGTGACCAATCAGTAAGGTCTAGTCGCTGCGAAGTGTAGGCAGCAGGCCTGCTTCTTTTAAGGCGGGGACATAGGTGCGGCTGGCGGGAATGTCACGCCCATCCGACAGCCGCACATTGGCGCGGGGGCCATCCCGGTTGACGGCAATGATTTGATCAAGCGCAATCCAATGTGAACGATGTATCTGCATGCCCTTACAGCCGGTGGTTTCGCGGATGGCATCACTTAGGCGCATCAACAGCAATTCGGTGCCGGAGGTGGTGACGATCTCAACGTAATGGTCGCGCACGGTCATGGAAATCAGCGCGCCGCGTTTGTCAAAGGGCAGGCGGTCCAGCAGGGCGGGGCGCATATCTTGTGCGGGGGGCGGTAATTCGGGGTCGGAAAGGTTTTCTGCGGCGTGGGTTGAATCGCGCCAGATCGCAACGCCGGTGACAATAGCGGCGATGGCCAATGTGTTCAGGCCGATCCCCAGCAAAATATCGGGACGAAAGGGCGCAAGGCCCAGCAGAAACCAGTTAATCCCCAGAACAAAAAGCGTGATCACGCTGGAGGCAACGCAAATAATCATCGTGGTCACAAACCAACGCGGGCGTTTATTAAGCAAGGCACGCATCGTGACAGTGATAATGGTGCCCGTCGAGCCCGTAATAACGACAATCGTCATCCAATAGCCCAATCGGGCGGTAAACGACATGGCCGACTGCGTGCCAAATGGCCCCGCGAGTACAAGCAACAAAGTTGCAACAATAAAGATCGCGGTAACACCGGGACGGCGCAATATTTCGAATACTTCGCGACGCGTAGAATGAATGAACTGTTTACTCACGGATCACTTGTTCCCTTTACGCATCTGCACTCGTATTGCCCTGTGAGGCAACGAATATGTCATCTTACCAACTATCTCATGAGGGTGAAATGACATTTGCGACACCATTACTAGAAGCGGACCCGCTGGTCCAGCTACATGCAGCTTCTGCAATGTGTTCAGTTGTGCTTGGGCCGGTTGCCCTGTGGCGTAAATCGCGTGATAAATGGCACAAAGCGGCGGGGTATCTCTGGATTTTGATGATGGTGACAACGGCAATATCATCATTCTGGATCAACGACATCCGCCTGATTGGCCCGTTTGGCCCTATCCATCTGCTGTCTCTTTTGACGTTAACATCGCTGACAATGGGGCTACGATATGCCATCCTGCGCCGCATCAGCGCCCATCAACGGGTGATGAAGGCGTTGTATTTCTGGTCATTGGGGGTTGCGGGCTTGTTTACCCTGTTGCCCGGACGGATCATGGGGCAGGTGGTTTTCGGCTCATTTGGGCAGGTGGGGTTCATCCTGTGTGCATTGGTTTTTGCCATATTGATGCTGCTACGCACGCGCAACGATAGGCAGACCAAAAACAAAGCGATATGATGCGTTTTTCCTCTTTTCAACGGCGGGTGGCTTCGCTATGAACCGCCTCACTACCTGATCACGTGCGGCCGTGGCGGAATTGGTAGACGCGCAGCGTTGAGGTCGCTGTTCCTTAACCGGAGTGGAAGTTCGAGTCTTCTCGGCCGCACCAATTCACACTAGCAAACGCTGTTTTATGCGTTGTACGATGTGAATCCCCCTCATTCAAAATTTCTAAAGCGCTATATCTGGCTTCATCTCTGGTTTGGCCCGTGCTGGTTTGGCCCGTGCTGGTTTGGCCCGTGCTGGTTTGGCCCGTGCTGGTTTGACCCGTGTTTGCGCATTCAATTACCCATTTTTCGCGCAATTTGCGTGGCTGTTGCCAGTGCGCTTGATTGGGGCGTTTAGAGCTGTGCCGAACTGTCCCGGACTTCGCGCCCTAAGTCTTAGATATAGGTGGAATTGCAGATATCTCTCATGCTTGAGGCCTTAAATGTCGTTCTTATGGTATAAAGTTGCACCCTTAAGAAAAAAATTTGACTTATAGGAAAAGTATGCAAGAATGATTTTGGAAGTTCAAAAGGGATCAAAAGAATCGCTCAATGAACTTACGATGTGCTTTTGGCGTGGTGTCGTATGGCAAACCGCGCATCAGCATTTGAAATCAAGGGAGATGAAGAATGAAAAGAATGACAACAGCATTAACCGCAGGGGTATTGTCCTTGGCACCGCTGACTGCCTTTGCCGCAGACAGCACTGATCCAATTGTGATCCCGATCCACAACTGGTCAAGCCAGATTGTGATGTCCAACGTGGTTGGTCAAATCCTGGAATCCCAAGGCAGCAACGTCGAGTATGTCACCACCGACAGCCAAGCCGTCTATGAATCAATCCGTCTGGGTGATGTAACGATGGAATTGGAAGTTTGGGAAGGCGCGTTTGGCGCATCTTTCCGTACAGCCTTGGAAAAAGGCGGTATCGTCGATGTGGGTGATCACGATGCGGTCACACGCGAAGACTGGTGGTATCCAATGTGGACCAAAGATGCATGCCCCGGCCTGCCATCTTGGGAAGCGCTGAATGATTGCGCATCCGTCTTTGCAACGGCTGAGACCGGCGACAAAGGTCGTTACCTAGATGGTCCAGTGGATTGGTTGAAGCACGGTCAAGAACGTGTTGCAGCACTGGACATGAACTTTGTCGTGGTGAATGCGGGTTCTGCCGCTGCACTATGGGCTGAAATTGGCGCAGCAGAAGCTGACAAAAAGCCTGTTGTTGTTTTCAACTGGACACCAAACTTTGCCGAAGCTGTATGGCCGGGCGAATTTGTTGAATTCCCTGAGTGGGTTGATGGCTGTGACAAAGACCCAGCCGTAGGTCCAAACCCCAACGCGCTGTATGATTGCGGCAACCCAGCAACGGGTTACCTCAAGAAGGCAGCATGGGAAGGCATGGAAGCAAAATGGCCTGACGCATATGGCATTTTGGAAAAAATCTCTTTCACCAACCCGCAAATCGCGGAAATGGCAAAATTCGTTGATATCGACGAAATGGAACCAGAAGAGGCTGCTGAAGTCTGGTTGGCTGCAAACAAAAACGTATGGGAAGCTTGGGTAAACTAAGCACTTCTAAGCACCTAACTGTTTGTAATTCCCCCGTCCGCCATTGTGCGGGCGGGGTGACTCAAAAAGGGACTCCCATGGCCTCTGATGCCCCTGTAATTTCGTGCAAAAATGCATGGAAAATATTTGGACCGAATCCAGAAAAATTCTTGAAAACAATGACGCCAGGGATGAGTTTCGACGACATCCGCGCGCAGGGCTATATTGCCGGGGTTAGGGACGTGTCGATTGACGTCCACCGCGGTGAAATGCTGGTTATTATGGGCCTGTCTGGCTCTGGTAAATCGACATTGGTGCGCTGTTTCTCCCGTCTACATGACATAACCGGCGGTACGATTTCGGTCGAAGGCCAAGATATCATGGCCCTGCCGGAAAAAGAGCTGATTGAACTGCGGCGCTCAAAGATGGGCATGGTTTTTCAATCCTTTGGTCTCTTGCCTCACCGCACAGTATTAGAGAATGTCGCCTTTCCGCTGGAAATGCGCGGCCAAGATAAACATGAACGCCGTGAACGCGCGCTTGAGGTGATCAAGCTTGTCGGTCTTGAAGGACGCGAAGAGTATTTTCCGCGTGAACTTTCTGGCGGGCAGCAGCAGCGTGTCGGGATTGCACGATCATTGGCAATCGAGCCTGACATCTGGTTTTTAGACGAGCCGTTTAGTGCGCTTGATCCGCTCATCCGCAAGGAAATGCAGGACGAGTTTTTGCGCCTGCAAGGGTTGCTAGGAAAAACGATTGTTTTCATCACCCATGATTTTGATGAAGCCCTGCGGTTGGCTGACCGGATAGCGATCATGAAAGACGGTGTGATTGAGCAATGCGACACACCTGATCAGATCGTGTTGCATCCGGCCACCGAATATGTCCGCAAGTTCACCGAAGACATTGATAAGGCGCGGGTTGTGCATGCTGGTGTGCTTGCTCAGGCGGGGGTGGCTGGAACTGGCGAACCTGTTGATGCAGGTGAGACCGTTCATGCCATGGCGCGCATGCTGGTCAATGACACCCGAGATATGATTCCAATTAGCAAGGCAGGCACCGTGATTGGGGCCATGTCGCGACAGGCGGCGTTGGATATTTTGCTTGGGGTTGAATGATGGGACAGCAAAAAACGCTTGCGGAGCCGTCCCAGACACGTGCTGTGCTGGGGCTTTTGACCCTGGCGCTGTTGATTTCAGGGGCTCAGTATTTTGGGGTTTTGCCCGAATGGATGCACCGGCTACCTGATGCTGTGATTCCGACATTTGCCATTTGGCTGGATGCGATCTTTAACTTTGTTAAGGATGATATGGGCTTGTTGACGCTGACCCGGACGCTGACCGGTGGGTTGGAATCTGTTCTGGACGCTTCGGGCAATATCTTTTTTGGCAAACGTCGCTGGCCTAATGTCGGGCCTATCCCCTGGACCGCTTTGGCTGCTGCGGTGGCTGTTGTTGGCTATTATCTTGGCGGCTGGCGGTTGGCGCTGCTTGGCGGTGGGACGATGGTTTGGACTGCACTGATTGGGCAGTGGAAAATCGCCATGCAGACAGTATCTGTTTTGGCAATTGCTGCCCCTTTGGCCTTTGTTATTGGCTTGTCTCTTGGGATTGCGGCGTGGAAATACCGGTGGTTTGATCGCGCGTTAAAGCCGATTTTGTCAGTGCTGCAAACGCTGCCGTTTTTCACCTATTTATTGCCTGCGGTGATCTTTTTTAAGGTTGGGCCAACGGCAGGGGCGGTTGCGACAACGATTTACGCCATTCCTCCGATGATTTTGATGACCTCGCTTGGGCTGCAAAAGGTGTCGCCAGAGGTGGTTGAGGCCGGCAAAATGAGCGGCTGCTCAAGGTTCCAAATGCTGCGCCATGTTTACATCCCATCGGCGCGCAGTGACATCCTTGTTGGTGTGAACCAAGTGATCATGCTGTGTCTGGCCATGGTTGTTCTGACGGCGTTTATCGGCATGCCCGGGCTTGGGGCGAAATTGCTGGCGATGATGGGCAGTTTTAAGCTGGGTCGTAGTTTTGAAATTGGGGTTACGATCGTGTTGTTGGCGGTCACCTTGGATCGGCTTTCAAAGGCGTGGGTTGTTAAGCAGCCTGAGCATTTTGAGCGTGGAACTGCGTGGTGGCGCCGTCACCTGACGCTGGTTTTGACCGTCGGTGTTTTCATCGGATTCACCCTAATATCAATGGTGTTTCCGATCGCTGCCGAAATTGGTCGCGGCCAGCATTTCAGTCAGGGCAAGGAATTAGATAACCTGATCAAAGGGTTCCTGAACATTGAGGTGGTTAAATCCACCACAGGATTTTTGCGGGCCTTTCTAAATGTCGAGATATTGATTCCGTTTCGGAACTTTATGTTAGCGATTCCGACACCTGCGTTCATCCTGTTGGTTGTTGCCTTTGCGCTTTCATTGGCGGGAAGAAAACAAGCTATCCTTGCGTTGATATTCTTTTCGCTGGTGGCGTTTTCTGGATGGTGGGATCGCGCGATTATCACGCTGTATTCGGTGATTTCTGCCGTGACACTTGCGGCCCTCATCGGTCTGCCAATCGGCATCATTGCGGCGCGTTCTGAGCGGTGGTCAAATCGGGTGTTACTCGCCTGTGACACGGCGCAAACATTCCCCAGTTTCGTCTATTTGATCCCGGCGATCATGCTGTTTGGCATCACCGACATTGCGGTCATATTCTCGATCCTGATCTTTGCGATGGTTCCCTTGACGCGGTACACGATTGAGGGCCTGCGCACAGTCCCTCTGGAAATGACCGAGGCGGCGGATATGGCCGGGGCGACGCGGATGCAAAAACTGTGGAAAGTGGAGCTGCCTTTAGCCTTGCCGACAATGGCGGTGGGGTTCAATCAGGCCATCATGTTTGCGTTCTTCATGGTGATTATCGCGGCGTTTATCGGCACTCAGGATTTAGGGCAGGAGCTGCAACGCACCTTGGCGGGCACTGATCTGGGCAAGAACTTTGTGCTGGGGATTTGTGTTTCGCTGATGGCGCTTACCTTTGATCTGATCATCATGAAATGGGCCGCCGATAAGAAAAGCAAACTTGGGCTGCCATAACTGAACATTGCATTTGGGGGCGTGTTTAGGCACGCGCCCCCGCGCATGAAACGCGCCCCATATTTTTCTCTGGAGATAAAAAAAGCGGCCCTCTTCAGGGCCGCTAAGTGATCCCGGAAGAGGTAAAACTACACAGGAACGGCTCTAGGAGCGAGCCACATATAAGGTTTAAAAAGAACCAACCTTATTGTCCTGATGGAAAGGTGATGGCGCGAAAGATTGTGTGATTTGGCGTCATTACAACTAAAATTAGCGAAATCTAATTGAGTGTTAGCGCGGGGATTCAGCCCGCGAAGCAATCGGGCTGCCCGAATTTATCCCAGGCCGCGGTCATGCCCATGCGTTGGGCAAAAGGCATGAATTCGGCGTGATTGCGGATTGATAGACAGTTTTGAGTCCGCCCCCAAATGCATAGCAACGTGCCATGGGTGCCCGGTGGCGGGGTGTCGCCCATGATCTCAAAGAAGGCGCTGGCGGGACCAGTGCGCACGATGGCCTGCGCAAGCGGGATTGAGGGGAAAGTGCCGGGCACAAACAGCAATTTCTTGATCCATTCGCCCAATGTTTCGCGCGTGGCTTGGTCCGGGCTATAGGCATCACCGACGATTTTCACCCAGACTGCGGGATCAACAAATTGATCGCCAAGAAAATCCGCCAAATAGTTACGCCCTTGTAACAGGCGTTGACCGGCCAATTCATATTCCCCCATGGCAAAGGCAATGGCGGCATAGGTTTCACAGCCAAAATGATGCTGCATATCAATGGCGCGTTTTGCTGCTGCGTCGGCCTCTTTCAGATCACCATTGCACAGCCTGACCGTGGCCAAAATCTGAAAGTTACGACCCTGAATTGGGTCCAGCGCCACGGCCCGCTCAATATAGGGCAGGGCATGCTTTGTCAGGCCAATGGTGGCGTAGAAATAGCCCAACCGCAGGGCAACCTCGGAGTTGTTCGGCTCGCACTGATAGGCGCGTTCGGTCAGGGTGATGGCGTCAACGATATTGCCCAAGGTGAATTGTTCGAGCGCGATCAGGGTCAGCGGAAACCCCATAGCCGGATCAATCGTCATGGCCCGTTCGGCGCATTGTGTTGCCTTGCGTATCAGCGCAGCTTTGTCCCCATCACGAATATATGTCGACATGAGCGAATAGGCGTGGCCCAGTTCGCTATGCGCGCCCGCATGATTTGGATCAAGCGCAACGGCCTGTTCAAGCAAGGCAACGGCGGTCGTAAGAACATCCGTATGAAAGGGTCGCTGATTAAGAGATCTACCCTGCAAAACCAACTCATCCACGCCGTTATCGGCGCGCACCAATGCCGTGGGCTCAATAGGGTGTGCGTGACCAGCAAGCGTATGGTTCGGGGCGTGGGTGACGGGGGGCACAAGTCGATAGCCACGTTTTGGGATAGTTTCGATATAGGCTGTGTCTGGATCAAGCTTTTTGAGCGTTTTGCGCAGGATGGAAATCGCCCGTGTCAGGCTTTCGTCAGATGCATCATGGGCGGCCCACACTTGAGTAAGTAGTTCTTCTCGTGAGATAGTTTCGCCTGAACGCAGCGCAAGAAAGGCAAACACATCCATGATCAGGGGTTCGATTTTTTCCGCCGCTGATCCAGATTGAATTTGTCCAAGGATAGGCGAAACATCTAGGCGGGCCACCGCGAAACTATCGCTTGATGTATACAAATTCACGGCTCCTCAACCGGAATTTGGCCCAGTCATAATTTCGCATTACGGTCTTAATCTTACTATTATAGTCTGGATCTTGTAGATAGCGCAAAGGCATATGTCTACATTATTACCAAAGTCGCATGCATGGCGTTTGTGTCAGCGCCATTGACCGTAAGATCGACGGTGGTTGAGGGGATACGGCTGAAAAATCGGACCACAATCCCAAATTGTCCAAAACGGGCAGCGCATTGATAAAATCAACACATAACATCTACACTTATCAGTAATCTGCACTATATCGTGTAGTTAAGCGTGCCCTGATTTCAAGATTGGCGGATGGCTTGTTAGGTGAGTTTACGCAACCGCGCTAACTTGGATGAATATCGCTGATTTGAGGGGCGGGCATGGAAAAGAGCCTATTTGCATTTATCTGGAAGTATTCACGGCGCGATCAGCTTCGGCTTTTGGCAGTTACGCTGCTGACCTTTCCCATGTTGTTCGCCACGCTTGAGCTGCCTAAACGTATCATCAACGACGCGATTGGCAGCAGCACCGAGATGGTGTCGCTGTTTGGCTATGCGTTGACCTCGACCCAGTTCCTGATGACGCTCTGCGCCGGGTTCCTGATCAGTGTGCTGTTGCACGGTGTCGTAAAAATGCGCCTGAACACGATGAAGGGTGTTTTGGCCGAACGGATGCTGCGCCGGTTCAGATATGTTTTGCTAAATCGGATGCACCGTTTTCCGAAATCCTATTTCCGCAAAACCTCTCAAGGCGAGCTGGTGTCGATGGTGACATCCGAGGCCGAGCCGATGGGAGGGTTGATGGGCGATGCGCTGTCACAGCCTGTTTTCCAAGCGGGCCAGATGCTAACGATCTTGGTGTTTCTGTTTGCTCAAAGCGTGTGGTTTGGCCTTGCGTCTATCGCGCTGATCCCCTTGCAGGCCTGGCTTATTCCGCGGTTGCAACGTCAGATTAACCTGTTGAATAAATCCCGCATCCAAGAAGTGCGCCGCCTTGCATCTGACATAGGTGAAAGCGCTGCTGGCGTGAGTGATTTGCGTCTAAACGGGGGGCTGCGTTATCGAATGGCGCTGTTTTCTGATCGTTTGGGGCGGCTTTATGCCATCCGTTTCCAAATCTATCAGAAAAAGTATTTTATGAAGTTTATCAATAACTTCATCAATCAACTGACGCCGTTTTTCTTTTATTCTGTTGGCGGATATCTGGCAATTCGAGGGGATATCTCAGTGGGGGCTCTTGTGGCGGCTCTTGCGGCCTACAAAGACCTGTCCTCCCCTTGGAAAGAGCTTTTGACCTATTACAATCAGGTGCAGGATATGTCGTTGCGTTGGGCTGTGGTCACCGATCGTTTCGCCCCAGCAGAGCAGATCGACGAGACCCTATATGAGGGTGTGCCAGCGAATGTGCCACGTTTGCAAGGTGACATTGTATTGAGCGATGTGACCGTGACTGATGAGAACGGTAACTCGGTTCTTGAGCGCATTAACCTCACCATTCCCTACGGTGCCAAGGTCGCCATTAAGGTCAGCGATTCCTCAGCCGGGCTTGCCTTTGCGGATTTACTAACGCGCGAACTCGTGCCCTCAAGGGGGAGTGTGACAGTGGCTGGCCATGCGTTGAACGACCTGCATCAAACCGTCATTGCCGGGCGGATTGGCTATGCGCATTCCCAACCGCATCTGTTTGAGGGGACGCTGGGTGAAAACCTGTTGATGCCCTTTATGCATTTGCCCCAAAACGGGGGGGATTTGACGGCAACGCAGCACCAGAACCAGATAGAATCTCAGCGGGCAGGTAACAGTTCTGATGTGTTTAGCGGGGATTGGATTGATCCCACGGTCGCAGGGTTTGATACCTCTGAGGAAATCCGAAAATGGTGGTTTCAGTTGATCGAGGCCATGGGGATTGATGATTTCATGGTGCGGCGCACCTTGCAGTCGGTGTTGAACATCCAGAAACACGCAGCCCTTGCGCAGGCCATTGTGGACGCGCGCCCCGAGGTGGCCCGCAGGTTGACAGAAGCCGGGCTGGATGACGTGGTTTTCCGCCATGATCCAGAGCAGTTTAACCCGGTCTCACCTTTGGGTAGCAACCTGTTATATGCGCTGCCCACCCGACCGTTGCAGCAACGCAGCCTTGCAGAAGAGGTGAATTTTGTGCGCCTCATGCATCAGGAAAAATTGGCCGTTGAAGTCACTGATATTGGGATGAATGTGATCGACGGGCTGAACGCGGCATTTGGCACCGATGGCACGGATCACCCGCTATTTCGCATGCTGAATTTGGACGAAGACCTGTATCTGCAACTGACTGATCTTGCCAGAAAGCGCCGCGAACACGGCGAAGCATCATTAAGTGAGTTGGAATGCGGGCTATTGATGACCGTGCCCTTTGCCTTTTCCGCAGAGCAAATTGGCCCCTCCTTTACAGATGAATTCAAGGCGCGCGTGCTGCAAATTCGCCGCGAAAGCAGCGAGCGGCTGATCTTGGAAATGGGCGACGGGTTATTTGAGCGCCTGGACGAAAACACCTATACGCCGATCATGTCGGTGCTTGGAAACGCCATTTTTGGCCGGATTTCACGCATGGCTGGTGCGCGCGAAGAGCAAGTCATCGAGATCGTGATGGAGGTTTTAACCGAACAGGGGCTACGGCTGAAACTGGCGGAATGCATCTATGATGTTGAAACCGGTATTGGGGGCGCAAACTTGCCGGCCGTGTTCCGCGAGCGGGCATCCTTTAGCCGCGCGGGCATCAAACGTCCCGATATTTTGATCCTGCATGACGCGCTTGCCAGCCACAGTGCCGAAGCCAGAAGTCGCACCCGACAGCGGCTTGGCAGCTTGCTGCCTGAAGCGACGAAAATCTATATTGAATCTCATTTCAATGCGCCCGAAACCTATGACATGTTCATTGAAATCAAGGACGGCCGCATTGATGGTTTGGACCCGGCACTTGCAGAAGGCGAGGATAGTCTTTCACGCAGTGACCTGAACAAAAAGTTGAAGAAAATCGGCGAGACGGAGCTGTTTGCAAAGCTACCACGCAAGCAACAGCGCCTTTTGGCCTATAGTTCTCAATGGTATTCTGCGGCAAAGGGGCAGCGAATTTTCAGCGAAGGCGACGCAGCCGATGCCGCCTATTTGTGTATTTCTGGCAGCGCGGGTTTGTTCTTCGCTGACCGTGTTTTCCGGCCTGAACCCATCACAGAGGTAGGTCCGGGGCGATTGATTGGCGATTTGTCCGTCATTTTGGGGGATGTGCGCAACACTGATTTGGATGCACTCGAGGATTCGGTGTTTTTACGCATTGGCGCGCGCGAGCTTTTGGCCGTTATCGAAAGCGATGTTGCTGTGGCCACCAGCCTGTTGCAAACCGTGTCGGGGCATTTGGTGGGCGCTGTGACAAATTTCCAAGAAGCGATGGCGCAAAAACAGGCGGATGATCAGTCCAAATCCTAGGGCGGGGGCTGTTTACATTGGCTTTGGTAAAACCGTGTCAGGGCTTTGGAATTTGCTACTGGTCGCGGGGGCGTTGATTTGGCACTGCTGCGCTAGATAGGTGAAAAACAGGGGCATAGGATGCAACGCACGCTAGAGATTTTGGACCGGTTGATTGCGTTTCCGACGGTGAGTGCGGAAAGCAATCTGGCGCTGATCGACTATGTTCAGACCTTTTTGCAGGGCTGCGGATTTAGCGTGCACCGTGTGCCAGATCAGACCGGGCAAAAGGCTGGTCTCTATGCGCGAATTGGCCCTGATGGGGCGGGGCTTATGGTCTCGGCGCATTCGGATGTGGTGCCGGTCGCGGGCCAAGTCTGGCGCGAAGAGGCGTTCAAATTGACCCGCCGGGACGGGCGCTTGTTTGGTCGCGGCACAACCGACATGAAGGGCTATCTCGCGTGCATGCTGACGCTGGCAGAGCGGGCGAGTACAGCAAATTTGACCGAACCTTTGAAGATCGCGCTATCCTATGACGAGGAGGTTGGCTGCGTTGGCATTCAAAACATGATCGACGCGCTGGAGCCAACAATCGGGCGACCGCGAGGGTGTTTTGTGGGCGAGCCAACCAGCATGGCAGTTGCCACCGGACACAAGGGCAAGGCGGCGTTCAAGGCGCGATTTACCGGCGTTGCAGGGCATTCGGCATTGGCCCCGAATTTTGTGAATGCATTGCATTTAGCAGCGGATTTCATGGGCGAAATCAGATCGTTACAGGGTGGTTTCGCCGAAAACGGCCCCTTTGATCACGGGTACTCGGTGCCCTATTCGACGCTGCATGTGGGCAAACTTTCGGGCGGGACCGCGTTGAATATCGTGCCACATCATGCCGAAATGGATTTCGAATTCCGCCATTTGGCCTGTGATAGCATCAAGGCCACCACACAGCAGTTGCAAGAGGCGGCGGCAGGCACTGTTGCCCCCTATCAGGGGGAGTTTGCGCAGACGGATATTGAAATCGACCTTGTGAATGCCTATCCCGGCCTTGCCCTGTCTGATGACATGGATTTTGTCGGGTTTGCCAAGGCTATGGCGCAGACAAATGAAACCACCAAGGTTGCATTTGGCACCGAGGCGGGGGTGTTTTTCGACGTTCTGGACATTCCGACGGTTGTTTGCGGGCCGGGGGATATGCAGGGGCAGGGGCATCAGCCAGACGAATACGTCGAGATGGATCAATTGATTGCCTGCAACGCAATGTTAGGTCGGGTGCTGGGCAGTATTTCCAGCTAAGATTTTCATGTTCAAATTGAACGCCTGACAAACAAAAACGCGCGCCCGGTGGCACGCGTTTTCTAGTTTTCAGATCAATCGCACAAATGCGATATCGCGTTAGTAGCGGGCCAAAAGCTCTGCTTCGTGACGCTTCAAAGACCGACGCGCAGATGCGTAGTTCGTCAATCCATCCATCTCGGCCAGTTCCGGGAACAGCTGTAGGATTTCCGAACGCTGACCGTTTTCCAAGCCATCCATCGAGTAATCACCCGGTTGGAAGCTTTCTGACCACGCCCCGTTTGCAAGAACCACTTCGTGGTTTTCAAACAAGATGTGAACATAGGTCGTGCTAGGCACCAAGGCGCGCTGAATACCGGTTTTACCAACCAGATGCTTGGCAGAAACCAAGGTTTCGCTTTCGTCAAACAACAGCGACGTCATCTCATTGGCCACCAACATACGGTGGTTCGGAGAAACCATGATGTCACGATCGGGCATGTTTTGACCCAAAGAGCCTGCCTTGATCAGCACCGGACGCAGGCCCGGATGCGCATGCATCATCATTG